>DAOTXG010000187.1:0-12553 GCA_034435515.1 Anaerolineales bacterium | reverse complement strand
GGGGGGTGGAAGGCGAGCACAATATCGTCTTTTGGCACGCCTGCCTCCATTAATTCTCGCGCGACCCCACGCTCTGTCCAGTCAACCTCGATCCAGATTTTGCCCGCTTGGAGGCGGGCATAGATAATAATAGTGTCCAGCCGTTTCGATTTGTCCCAGCCCAATTCCAGCAGCAAATAATGGTCCTGCTGCTCGTCGCAAATCAGAATTTTCTCAATGGGCCAACTGGTTGGCGCATGGGTCTGGTGTTCGCGCAGAATGCGCTTGATCTCTTTGCGGTAAGCTTCTACTCTATCCATTGGACAATCTCCTCAGCCGCGAAGCGCACGACGATTAAGCGGAGCTGGACCTCTTTGAGCACAATCTGGCCGCCTGGATCGGTGAAGATCTGATCAAAGATTTCCTCGCCTACTGCCAGATAGACCACGCGCTCAGGCTCTACCTGAGCTAACAAGCTGCGGTAGAGGACAAATTGACCAAGCGCCTCTTCGAGATCATTGAGCAGAGACGCCCCGACAAAGCCTTTGATCTCGACGGCGATCTTGCGCCCTGCTTTCTCGGCCCCCAAAGGTTGCTCTGCGCCAAGGTCAATGTATCCCCGCAGGCGGCCAAAACGGACTTCGAGCGGATCGTGCGTGATCGTCCATCCGTCTTTGATCAGCGCTTGCTTGACGTTGTCATGGAAAATATCTCGGCGCGGCATGGTACACCAGTCAAAGCAGATTATAGCCCAACTCTGTGACAAGCGAACAGGATAAGCGGCAGAGACATTTATCCGTCAGTCCTTCACGATAGGCTCCTGATGGATTTGTCATCCGCCGTGAGCACCAAGGTTTTTCCAAAGCCCCTTGACTCAAATCACCTTTTGCGCCGTAGGAGCGGCGCTAAGCGGACACCCGCGATGGTGGCCGACGAGACCCGGTGAGGTCGCAATTGCAAGCCGCTCCTACGACTTGGGAAAAGCCCTGGCCGCCGGGGCGAGCAGCCTGACCGACAGGAAGTGGTAGAATCACAGTCAACAGAGTTGGATCATCTTCACTTCAGCAAGGAGAGAGTTGTCGTATGAATAAGCTGGACGCCAAGACAATCGCCGTCATGGCCGTGATGATCGCCGTCGTCGCGGTCTTCACGCTGGCGGTGCGCGTGCCGATCCCGGCGACGCAGGGTTACATCAATTTCTCCGACGTCGCCATCTATTTCGCGGGCTTCGCCTTCGGGCCGTGGGTGGGCCTGATTGCGGGCGGGGTGGGCGCCGGCCTCGCCGATGTGCTCGGCGGCTATGCGAGTTTCGCTCCCCTCACGTTCTTCGCACACGGTTTGGAGGGATTAGTCGCCGGCTACCTGGGCGGGCGCACCAATTCACTTAAGCCTATGTTGTTGGGGTGGGGCGCGGGCACAGTCGTCATGGTCGCCCTCTACTTCCTGGGCGAGACGTTTGTCATGGGCATGGGCGCAGCGGCGGCGGCAGCGGAGGTTCCGTTCAATATTACGCAGAACATCGCGGGCGCGCTCCTCGGCATCCCGCTGGTCTACGCCGTACGCCGGGCCTACCCGCCCATCAACCAGATCGGCTTCGGCAAGACGTGGAAGGAAGCGTAAAACGTATTGCGTATTGCGTATTACGTATTCGCGCTTACGCAATACGTAATACGCAATACGTAATGCGTCCCCTGCCCTCTTCCTCCCTCCTCCCGGTTAATGAATCAAATCGTCGTCGAGGACCTCCGCTTCGCCTATCCTCCCCTTGAGCCAGGCGGCGCGACAATTCCCGTGTTGCACGGCGTCAATCTGCGCGTGCGGCGCGGCGAAGTGCTGGGCCTGCTCGGCCCGACCGGGGCGGGCAAAAGCACGCTGTGCCTGGCCCTGGCCGGCCTCGCGCCTCACTCGACCGGCGGCCTCTTCGGCGGGACGGTGACGGTGGGCGGGCTGAACACGAAACGCGAGCGCGTCTCCACCCTGGCGCAGAAAGTCGGCCTGGTGTTTCAGGACGCCGAGAGCCAGCTCTTCAACATGACGGTGGAAGACGAAGTGGCCTTTGGCCCGGAAAGCCTGGGCCTGCTGCGCGTGGAGATCGTCGAGCGCGTGGACTGGGCCTTGCGCGCCGTGCGGATGGAGGCGCACCGCCACCGCTCGCCCTTCCATCTCTCCGGCGGGCAGAAACAGCGCATAGCCCTGGCCGCCATCCTCGCCATGCGCCCGGAGATCCTCGTCCTCGACGAGCCGACGGCCGAACTCGACCCGCTGGGCAAAGCCGAGGTCTTCGGCGTGCTCGCCGAACTCAAGCGGACGCAGGGGATGACGATGGTCGTCGTCGAGCAGGACGTGGAAGAACTGGCCCGCCTGGCCGACCGCCTGGCGGTGCTGGCCGAGGGGCGCATCGTCCTGGAGGGCGCGCCGCGCGAAGTGTTCGCCCAGCCGGCGCGGCTGCGTGAACTGGGCCTGGACGCGCCGCAGGTATGCGCGGTCGCCGAACTTTTCCGCGAACGGGCGGGTAAACCTTACAGTTTCTTCACAGTCGAAGAAGCACAGGCGGCGCTGACCAAAATTTAGACCGCCCAAGAATAAATTCCGCCCAGACCCTAAGGGTCTTCAAGACCCTTAGGGTCTGAACCCGTATGCCTGCCCTCCGCGCCGAAAACCTCCACTTTGCTTACGACGGCGTGCTGGCGCTGACGGGGGTGAACCTCGTCATCCAGCCGGGCGAGTTCGTCGCCGTCGTCGGCCAGAACGGGTCGGGCAAGACGACGCTCGTCAAGCACTTCAATGGACTGCTGAAACCGACGCGGGGCCGGGTGTGGGTGGGGGAGCGAGTGACGACCTCGCTCGCGGTCTCCGACCTGGCGCGCGAGGTGGGCTACGTCTTTCAGAACCCCGACCATCAGATCAACCAGCCCACTGTGCGCGAGGAGATCGCCTTTGGCCTGAAACAGTTGGCTTTTTCCGCCGCGGAAATCGCCCGGCGCACCGAGGCGGCCCTCGTGGACTTCGGCCTGCTGCCCTTTGCCGACCGGCCCCCGGCGGTCCTCGGCTTTGGCCTGCGGCGCAAGATCGCGCTGGCGAGTGTGTGCGTCCTGCGCCCGTCGGTTCTGATCCTCGACGAGCCGACCGGCGGCCTCGACGCGCGTTCGGCAGTCGAACTGCTCACTTTCGCGGCGCGGCTCAAGTCCGAGGGGCACACGATCATCCTGGTCTCCCACGACATGCGCCGCGTGGCCGCGTTTGCGGAGCGGATGGTGGTCATGCACGGCGGCCACGTCCTGGCCGACGGCCCGACGCGCGCCGTGTTCGCGCAGAGCGAACTGCTCCGGCAGGCCTTTCTTGCCCCGCCGCCCGTGGCCCAACTGGCGCACGCGCTGTCGCCGGCCCTGGGCACGCCGCTCACGGCGGAAGAGTTTTATACGGAATACGCAATACGCAACACGTAAGACGTATTACGCATGACGCTTGCCTTCGACCTCTACCTCGCGCGGCGCAGTCCGCTGCACCGCCTCGACCCGCGGGTGAAAATCATCCTGCTGGCGGCAGGGACGATCGTTCTGCTCGCCATGCAGAACCTGTTTGTCTGCCTGGCGTGGCTGCTGGTGAATCACTTCTTGTTTCTGGCGGCGCGCGTCCCGCTCACCCGGCTGCGCGTGCTGTGGGCCGCCATGCTGCCGCTGAGCCTGCTGGTGTTCGTCACCTGGCCGCTGGTTTACCAGGAAGGCGGGGCCGTGCTCCTGGCCTTCTGGCGCGTCAAAATCACCGCGCTCTCGGTCGTGCACGGACTGGCGCTGGCGCTGCGGCTGAACGCCCTGGCGCAGATGTATTTCCTGCTGCTGCTGACGACCGACCAGATGACGTTGGTGCGCGGGCTGGTGCGCCTCGGCGCGCCGTTTGAGTGGGGATTGACGCTGGCGATTGCGCTGCGCTACATTCCGGTCTTCTTCGGCGCGTTCCAGATGATCGCCGAGGCCCAGCAGGCGCGGGGCTTGCGGCTGAATCAGGCAGGCTGGCTCGGACGGCTGCGGGCTTATCTGCCGATCCTGGTGGCGATGATCATCTCTGCGCTGCGCACCATAGACAACCTGGCGCGGGCCATCGAGGCGCGCGCGCTCGGCGCCTCGGCCCACCGGACTTCGCTCAAGACGCTGGCCTTCACCCGCTCCGATTGGGCGGTCTTGATTATCGGCGGCCTTGCGGCGATAATCCTGCTCTATGCGCGGGCCGCCCTCGGCTTCGGGGCGCACCCGCTTTATTTCTGATTGTTGATTGCTGATTGTTGATTGGAGTCACTCAATCATCAATCACGCGAAGCGGTCAGCAATCGTCAATCACCCCATGGCTCTCACCGAATTCTCTGTCACCGACGTCCTCCCCGGCGACCGGCGCTCGCCGCTGCGCTGGGTGTTCTCGCACACGCTGCGGCACAAGTGGGCCGCTCTGGCGACGTTCTCCGGCGCGTTCGCCAACGCCGCGCTGGCCGCCGTCGTCCCGCTGTTCCTCGGCCAGGCCTTCAACGCCGTCACCGCCGCGCCGCCCGATTATCCGCGTCTGGGTTGGGCCGTGCTGGGGATCCTCATCTCGCAGGTCGTGCGCTCCGGCTGGCAATTGGGCCGCAACTTCGGCTCGGAACTCATCGGCCAGGGGCTGGAACGCGACGCCCGCGCCGAACTGTATGCCAGCCTGCTCGGCAAGAGCATGACCTTCCACAGCCTGCGCCCGGTGGGCGAGATCATGGCCCGCGCTACGAACGACGTGCGCGAGCTGGGCCTGATGCTCAACCCCGGCGTCAACCTGGTTGTCGGGTCGGCCATGTTCCTGGTCATGCCCCTCCTCGTCGCGCCCACCATCCACTGGCAGCTGCTCCTCACCCCGGCGCTGTTCGTCGCCGGTTACTCCTATGCGCTGTGGCGCTACATGCACGAACTGGCGCCGGTGACGGAGGCGGCGCGCAGCCGCTTCGGCGTGATGAACGCCCGGCTGGAGGAGGCAGTGGAGGGCATTGAGACGGTAAAGGGCGCGGCGCGCGAGCCGCAGGAGGTCGAGCACTTCGAGCAGAAGGCGCTGACTTACCGGGAGGCGTTTGTCCGGCAGGGCGAGATCGAAGCGCGGTTCATCCCGCTGCTGCTGCTGGGGCTGGCGCAGACCTTCGCCTTCCTGCACTCGCTCTGGCTGTATCGCGCCGGGGCGATTGACCTCGGCCAGGTGATTGCGTACAACTCGCTGATCTTTCTCTTTGGCTTCCCCACGTTCATCTCGTCGTTTGCCTATTCGCAAATTTCGCTGGGCCTCGCCGGCGCACGCCGCATCCTCGAGCTCATCAACGCCAAAACCGACCTGGACCAGAATCCGAGCGGCTATGCTGCGCCCATGCGCGGGGCGCTGGAATTCGAGGACGTGTCGTTTGAGCACGTGGAGGGCGCGCCGGCTTTGCACCACGTCTCGTTCACCATCCAACCCGGGCAGACGGTCGCCATCGTGGGCCAGACTGGCGCGGGCAAGACCAGCCTGATCAAACTCGTCAACCGCATCCACGACGCGACCTCCGGGCGCGTCAAGGTGGACGGCGTGGACGTGCGCGACTGGAACCTCGAAGCGCTCCGCCAGCAAATTTCCATCATCGAGCAGGACCTGTTCCTCTTCTCGCGCTCCATCGCCGAAAACATCGCCTTTGGCAAGCCGGACGCGACGCCAGCGGAGATCGAAGAGGCCGCCCGGGCCGCGCAGGCGCACGAGTTCATCCTGAACTTCGCGGACGGCTATCAAACCGTGGTCGGCGAGCGAGGAGTCACGCTCTCCGGCGGGCAGCGGCAGCGCCTGGCGCTGGCCCGCGCCTTCCTCACCCGTCCGAGCATCCTGATCCTCGACGACTCGACCTCGGCGATTGACAGCGCGACCGAGGACGAGATTCAGAAGGCCATCTTCCGCGCTGCCGAGGGCCGCACCACGCTGCTCATCACCCACCGCCTCTCGCAAATCCGCTGGGCCGACCAGATCCTCGTCCTGCGCCAGGGCCGCCTGGTGGCCGGGGGCCGGCACGAGGAGTTGATGGAACAGTCGGAAGCGTATCGTCGCATCTTTGCGCGGTACGAAAGCAGAGCTTAGACGTATTGCGTATTGCGTATACCGTTTACGCCATACGCAATACGCAACACGAGTCCCTATGTCCTTTTTTGGCAACCTCGACCCCGAAGCCTACGACCGCCAGTATTCCGACTTTGAGTTAGTCCGGCGTATCGCGCGGTATCTCGCGCCGCACCGGAGGCGCATGGCGATCATCGCCGGCGCGCTCCTGGCGTCGGCGGCGCTCGGCGTGGTCCTGCCGCTCGTCATTTCGCGCGGCATCAACGCGCTGGCCGAGAACCCCACGCCGGAATTCCTCCTTACGCTGGTGGGCCTCATCCTGGGGGCCGGCGTGGCTGGCTGGGGCATGTTCTACGTCCGGCGGTACGTGACCGCGCGGACCATCGGCGACGTGATCCTGGCGCTCCGCACCGACGCTTTCCGCGCCGCCATGGGGCACGACCTGTCGTTCTACGACGAATTCAAAGCCGGACGCATCGTCAGCCGCATCACCTCCGACACGCAGGAATTCTCGCAGGTGGTGACGCTGATCACCGACACCGTCGAGCAGCTGGCGGTGGTGCTGATCCTGACCGTCATCCTGTTCCAGGTTGAATGGCGGCTCACGCTGGCCCTGCTGGCCATGACCCCGGTGGTGCTGCTGACGACCTCGGCCTTCCGCCGCCTGGCGCGGCGCGTGACCCGGCAGGGCAATCGCATCATGGCGAACGTGAACTCGGCCATCCAGGAATCGGTGTCGGGCATCGCCGTCGCCAAGAACTTCCGGCAGGAGAGCATGATTTACGACGAGTTCCGCGCGGTCAACCGCCAGGCGTACACCATCAACGTGCGGCGCGGGTTCGTGCTGTCGGCGGTCCTCCCGGTCTTGTACCTGGTGGCCGGCGGCGCAGTGGCGCTGCTCACCTATCTTGGCGGGCGGGTGGCGGGGGCCGGGGTCATCTCGGCCGGGGCGTGGTACCTCTTCATTCAGAGCCTGGACCGTTTCTTTTTCCCGTTTATCAACCTGGCCTCGTTCTGGAGCCAGGTGCAGGCCGGGCTGTCCGCCGCCGAGCGCGTGTTCGCGCTGATTGACGCCGAGCCGGTGGTGAAGCAGACCGCCGCGCAGCCCGTCCCGCCGCTGCGCGGCGAGATCGAGTTCAGCCATTTGAACTTCCGCTACTCGAAGCAGGAAGTGGTGCTGACCGATTTTTCCCTGCGCATCCGGCCGGGCGAGACGGTCGCGCTCGTCGGCCACACGGGCGCGGGCAAGAGTTCCCTCGCCCGGCTGATCGCGCGGTTCTACGAGTTCCAGGGCGGGGAACTGCGGATTGACGGCCGCGACATCCGCACGTTCGATTTGCGCGCCTACCGCCGGCAACTGGGCATTGTCTCGCAGGTCCCCTTCCTGTTTTCGGGGACGGCGCTGGACAACATCCGCTACGCCCGGCCCGAGGCGACCGAGGCCGAGATACTCGCGCTGGCGAAGCAGATCGGGGACGGCGAGTGGCTGGAGACGCTGCCGGACGGCCTGCAGACCGACGTGGGCCAGCGGGGCGCGAAGCTCTCGATGGGCCAGCGGCAATTGGTCGCGCTCATGCGCGTGCTCGTCCAGCGCCCGGCTATCTTCATCCTCGACGAGGCGACGGCGAGCGTGGACCCGTTCACCGAGGCGCAGATTCAGGAGGCGCTGGATTTGATCCTCCACCGGAGCACGGCCATCATCATCGCCCACCGGCTCTCCACGGTGCGCTCCGCCGACCGCATCGTCGTGCTGCGCCAGGGGCAGATCATCGAAGAAGGCAGCCACACGGCGCTGCTGCGCCAGGGGGGGCACTACGCGGAACTCTACGACACCTACTTCCGGCACCAGTCTATTACTTACATCGAGAAGGCCGTTGAATACCGCGCGGCGGTGGCGGCGGACTAACGTAGTTTTACGTGCGGCGCACTCGCTTCGCCGCTGCACCAGCGCGTCGCACGTAAGCGGAAACATAGGATGAAGAATGCGATCTTAGATGAAGCTGGGGATGTCGGATTTGGAGTTGGCGCTTCAGAACATCTGCTTGTCGCAGTGGCTATCGTTAGCAATATCGAGTGGCTTCGCAAAACAGTCATGCGCGTCCGGAAGCGGCTCGATAAGCGGCAGCGAGATATCCCGGAGTTCAAGGCCTTCAAGACGGACTCCCGGATTATCCGCCGTTTGCTGTCTCAAATCGCTTCCTTGGACTGTGAAATCGTCACTGTCGTAGCCGACAAACGCGCCATCACCCGGCCTGACAACCCGGAGGTTCTTTATCGCCGCCTGTGTGCGCAGGCTGCCCGCCGCTGTGTGGAACGGTATAGACAGGTGACGCTGATCGTCGATAAGCGCTATACCGACCCGCACCTGACGCAGGCACTGGTAGAAGCTATCAGTTCTGGATTGGAGGGTGTAACGGGGATATTGGCGATTGAGCCGCCGCGTGACTCACAACATGAAAAAGCCATTCAGGCCGTAGACGCTGTAGCCTGGGCCATCTTTCAACGCCTGGAGCATGACGACCCAAGTTTTTACGAATTGGTGAAGGAGAAGATCGTGCTGGAGGAATGGCTGAAATAAAACGACCGTCTCACCCTGGGGGCCGATTCTCACCGTTCACGCCTGACAGGCAGACGGGCATGACGCCGACGGGGTATCACCTACTTACGTAGGAGCAGCCGATCCAGGCCTTACGAGTCCGGTCTAACTCTAACTATATAATACAAGGCGGTTTGAGTCAATGGACGTTGGAATAGCCCTGCCCGGCGGCGCTTTCTTCCTCTACAATCGGGGCTATCATTACTCCCATCCGCGGCGCCAGGCGCGTCCACGCGCTGGATAAGGCCCGTCAGCTCCGCGGCCTCGCCCGTGAAGGGGCCGACCGGGCGTGTAGGGATTATGGCCGGGCGGTTGCCATCGGAGTTAATCGGATGGCGGACGGCACCGGAACGGCAACCTCCAACGCCTCATTCACCGTCGGCTGCGGCGAGCCGACGCGCACGGCGACATCAAGAGCCGAGTTGACGATCACGCCCTGGCCCTGCTTGCGGATCACCGCACTGAAGGCCTCGACGATCATGGGGTCAAACTGCGTTCCGGAGTTGGCGAGCAAGTCGGCCAGGATGGCCGCCGCTTCCCGGCCTGGCCGATAAGGCCGGTCCGAGGCCATGGCTTCGATGGCATCCGCGACGCCGACGATGCGCGCTTCCAACGGAATTTTGTGGCCCTTCAGTCGATTCGGATAGCCGGCGCCGTCGAAGCGCTCGTGATGATGCAGGATGACGGGAATGTACCGGTGCAGGGCGTGACTGCTGCTGAGAATCTGTGCGCCCAGCAGGGAATGCTGCTGGATCTGATTGTACTCGGCGGCCGTGAGGGGGCCGGGCTTGAACAAAATCCTCTCGGGGATGCCGAGCTTGCCGATGTCGTGCAAGAGGCCCGCTTTGCGCACGACTTCGACCTGCTCGGGCGGCAGCCCCAGTTCCTGCGCGATCAAGACCGCATAGCGCGCCACGTGTTGGGAATGCCCCATCACGTACGGGTCGCGCAAGTCCACCGCATTCGCCAGCGTCAACAACAGTTCTTCGTTGAGCGTCGTCACCTCTTTGGTTTGAGCGACCAGCACCTCGTTCGTCTTCCGCAGATCGCTGACCATCGTCGTGGTCCGGTCAATATATTGCTTTTGGCTCAGACGCAGGACGCCCAGCGGCAAAATGATCGTCAGCGCGCCCACTAAACCTAGCCCCCGATAGGAGAAGATCAAGGCAAAGGACACGACCCCCATCGCCAGGTACAGAGGCGCCAGCCAGCGGAACCGTTCCGACCACACTGCCCACGCCGGCTGGCCGGTATCCAGATCAATCGCCAGCGCGACGAGCATGGTGCTGCTCAGGTAAGCGAGGCCCACCGACGCCACAGCCAGGCCGAACAGCAGCGGCAGGGACTGGACGTCGAAGGCCCGGCCCACCAGCCTGACCAGGCTGAGGCACAGCAATCCCGAAATCAGGTGGTTGCTGGCGTTGAAGATAAAGCGGCTGGCCGGGCTGCGATGTTTGATCATCGCCGTCCCGGCCAGCACCAGGCTGAACACCACCGCCCCGAGCGGCCCGAAGAGCAGGAGGCCGGCGATGTAAGGCACCTCCGCCGTCGAGACGGAGGTGTCCTTGAGGTAGATGTCAATGGATAACCACTCGGTAAGCAGGAGCATCAGGGCGAAGGCCCCCAGGCCCACCCAATCGGGCGGCGCATAGCCTGGCAGGGCAAACCCGAGCAGCGTCACCGCGCACAGCGCCAGCGCCCCGATGTAGGCTTTGATCAGCCACCACGGGCGTGTTCTGACCTTTGGCGCCGGCCGCGGCTCCGCCTGAGCGGGCAAGGCTGGCGCGGGCGTCTCCTTTGCGGCCGGTGGTTCAGAGGGCGGGGGCGGCGGCGCCGCCTCGGGGGCCGCCGGCGTGACTGCGCTGAACAAATCTTTGACGCCCGCGTTGGAGTAGATCGAGGCCCGATTGCGCCCCGACAGCTTCGAGTGATAGAGGGCCAGGTCGGCGTTGTGCACAATCTCGGTCGCCGCCTGGTCGGGCCGCGCCAGCCCCGCAATCCCAAAACTCATCGTGGCCCGGATGGGGGTCACACTGGTTGCGACCTGGAACTCGGCGGCCGCGACAGCCAGCCGGATCGCCTCCACACGCGTGATGGCCTGCTCGGGCGTGACCTCTGGCATCAGGATGGCGAACTCCTCGCCGCCGAAACGGGCGACTACATCGTAGGCGCGCACGGACTTCTGGAGAATCTGCGCGATGCCGGTCAAGACCGCGTCACCAGCCAGGTGGCCGTACGTGTTGTTGATGTTGCGCAGCAGGTCCAGGTCGGCGACCACGATGGTCACCGGGTGGCCGTCCCGCAGGGCGCGGGCCAATTCTTTTTCTAGCGCCCGGTTGAAGAAGCGCATGTTGAACAAACCGGTCTTGGGGTCGGTGTCCGTCTGGCGCTCCAGCGCCGGCACCCGGAGGGTGCTGTAGATCAGGTAGAGGGGGATGACGGTCAACACCACGGCGAAGGGGTTGAGCATCCAGATGAGCGCCGCCGCTACTCCCAGGCACAGCAAGGAGAAGTCAATCATCAGCGTCAGGCGTCCAAACACGCCCGACTTCACGAGATTCTCCCCCCGCGCCAGCCAGATGACCAACCCGACCATCAGGTGGTTGACGAGCGTAAAGACCACCATGGCGGCCACGAGGCCGAAAGCCGTGACTAGGCTGAGCGACCCCTGGCTCGCCGCGCTCCAGGAGTAGACCAGGCCGGCGGCCTGTACGGCAAAGACGTAGGTGGCAATGTTGAACGTCTGGACATACCAGGGATATTTGTGCCAGAGCCACTCGACGAGATGGGCGACCAGGATCACGACCAGGGCCGCGGGCGTCCCGTGCATGGCGAAGACAAACCCAAAGACCATCCAGCCGATGTTGTAGCTCGACCGATTCGTCGAACCTTCGACTTTCAGAATCTGCGTCAAGGAGGCCAGCCCACACGCCGCCAGCAACAGCCAGGGCTCCGCCAGACTCAAGCGCAGCAGGCTCCACGCCAGCAGACCGGCGCCGCTGGCCAGGGCAGCGAGGATGTACAGTTTGGCTTGAAGGGATAGGCTCTTCACGGTTGCCCTCCTTGCATAGGGCCGTTCTCAAACAAAAAGGCGTTTCGGGTTCGTGTGCGGGAAATTGTGCGGGTCGGTGGTCAGCGCTGAGTTCTCAGTGGCCGGTACAGAGAGCCACACTTTTCCTATGTCTACTCTACACTGGACAAGCCATTAAATCCAAATAGGCTTGTGTCGCAGGATTGTTGCAATTGCGTTTGCAAACGAAAAAGGGCGGCTGGTGAAGCCGCCCGGTTGCGTAGGCGCAGGGCGATAACCGTGAGGACGCGGTCGGGGAGCGTTTGAGGACAGTCTCCTACGGCCCCCAGTAGTCGCTGTTCCAGTTGACGGCATTCCAGTTGACAGCGTTCCAGTTGACCGCATTCCAATTGACGGCGTTCCAGTTGACGCTATTCCACTGAACCGGCTCGTTACCGGCCCACAGCAACTGGCTGGCCGCGACGCCGGTGTTGGCGCTGGCCGTCGTCGCGCCGTGGACGGCAGCATAGATATCCAGATACCCGCCCCCGGCTTTCTTCGCCCGATAACCTGACCACTTCTTGTTGGCCGTCGCCATCAGGCGATATTTCACCTGGTCTGGGGTCAGGCCCGGCTCATCCTGCAACAGCAAAGCCGCAGCCCCAGCCACCATTGGCGCAGAGGTGGAGGTGCCCGAGATCCGAAAATACCGGTCGCGGACGTGATCGGGGTAATTCTTCGCCAGGGCGTGGCCCGTCACGGACATGAGAGACACAATGTCCTTGCCGGGCGCGACCAGGTCGGGCTTGGCAAAACCATCGGAAGTCACGCCGTACGCCGAGAAAGAGGCCACGGCGTCGTCGGCGAGGCTCACGGTGCCTCCG
>DAOTXG010000186.1:0-15249 GCA_034435515.1 Anaerolineales bacterium | reverse complement strand
TCGTGCCCCGTGGCAGCGGCATCGTGCCCCGTGGCAGCGGCATCCCCATGCCGCATGGCAGTGGCATCCCTATGCCCCGCCTTCGCATTCCGGCGCTGGGTCTCGATGCGCCCATCGTCACCGTTCCCATCCAGGAGGGGGAGTGGGACCTCTCGGAGTTGGGTCGAGACATCGGCTGGCTGACCACGACTGGCGCGTATCCGGGCGACGCTCGGGCGATGGTTTTTATCGGACACATGACCCTCTCGGCAGTTGAGCGCGGCCCGTTCGCCTATCTCCAAGACATTGAAAAGGGAGCGACAGTCATCTATAGTTCTGCGGGAGGCGATTACGTTTATCAGGTGGAACAGGTGAGCCGCGTCCAGCCGGACGACGTGCGCCAACTCTACCTGCCCGACCCGAATGGCCTGTTGCTGGTCACCTGCACCGACTGGGACAGCGACCAGCGCATCTACGCGAGCCGGCTGCTTGTCCGTGCGGCGCTGGCGCAGGACGGCCAGGTGAAAATACGTGAGACTTTACGATGACGACGCCGCGCTACGAACAGCACTGTTGAAATTCTCCCCGCCGGTCGTTCGTAGTGACCGTCGGTTGTTCGTAGTGACGCACGGTGAGCGACACGGTGAGCGAATGTCGAACCGGAACCGCAGTGCGTCAGCGCGCCGACGATGACTGACGCCGTCGAAACTCTCCCCGCCAGTTGGCGCGACCTGCCCGGAGTGGGAGCGCTGGAAAAAGCCTGCTTCGGCCCAGATGCGTGGAGTTGGCCGGAGTTGTTCTTCTCGCTCGTCGGCGCGAACGTGCGGCTCAAGGCGGTGAGTGGGGGGCGATTGGTCGGCTTTGTCGCCGGCGAAGTTTCGCTCCGCCGGGATTGCGCGTGGATCACGACGCTCGGCGTGCTGCCGGAATATCAGCGCCGGGGCATCGGCGCGCGTCTGCTGGCCGAAATCGAAGCCCGGCTCAAAGCGCCGCGCATCAAACTGACCGTGCGTCAGTCGAACGCCCCGGCCATCGCGCTCTACCAGAAGTTTGGCTATTCGGCTGTCGGCCGGTACGAGCGCTATTACTCCGACGGAGAGGCGGGGATTGTGATGGAGAAAAGGCGAGGGTGACCTCCTGCTCTTGATAGAACGCCCTCCCTCTGCTACAATCTCGCCGCCTCCCCGCCGGGGAGAGTTTTTTGACAACCAGGGCGTTGTACCCTTCGCCCGCCGCCTCCTAGAAAGGAAAGGGCTTGCATCCCCATGAAAGTTTTGCTGCTCAAAGACGTTTATAAACTCGGCCACGCCGGCGACGTCAAAAAGGTCGCCGACGGTTACGGGCGGAATTACCTCATCCCGCAGGGGCTGGCCGTGCTCGCCACGCCGTCCGCGGTCAAACAGGCTGAGACCCTGCGCCAGAACGCCGCCATCGCGCGCGCCAAACTCAACGCCGAACTGGGCGGGGTTGCCGAGAAACTCGGCGCGCTGACCCTCACCTTCGCCGTCAAGGCCGGCGAGACGGGCAAACTCTATGGCTCCATCACCCCGGCGATGATGGCCGACGAGATCAAGAGAGTCTCCGGCCTGGAGGTGGACCGCCGCCACGTCGGCCACCAGCCGCTGCGCGAGCTGGGCGAATACAAAATCCCGGTGCGCCTGACCACCGACCTGATCCCATCGGTCAAGGTCATCATCTACCGCGAGGGCGAGGCGTTGAAGACCGCGGCGGAGGCCGAGCCGGCTGTGGTCGAGGCGCAGCCTGCGCCCGCCGAGGTCGCCCCCGCCCAGTCGGAACTCGCCCAGGAATAAGTTCCGTCCAGACCCTAAGGGTCTGATGGTTGGTCAGCTGCTGCGCGAGGCGCGCGAGGCCAAAGGTTACACGCTGGAAGAGGCCGAGCGTGCCACGCGCATCCGCGCGAAATACCTGGCCGCGTTCGAGGCCGAAGAATTTTCGGCTTTGCCCTCCGCGGCGCAGGCCCGCGGTTTCCTGCGCAACTACGCCCAGTTTCTTGGCCTGGAGGCGGACGCCATCCTGGCCGAATATGCCAGACTCTCCAAGAAGCCCGGCCTGTCGCTGGGGCTGCCCTCAGCGCCGCCTCAGCGCCCGGCGGCTTCTGCCGGGGGCATTCAAGTCCGCCCGCGCCGTCGGCTCACGGCCGATGTGCTTGTCGCCGCTATCCTCAGCCTGGCGCTCGGCCTCCTGCTGCTCTGGGGCGGCTCGCAGGTTTTTTCCGGCCTGGCCGACGCCGAGACGACGCCCACCGCCGCCGCGGCCTCAGCCACCCCCGCTCTGACGGCTGCCGCGACTTCGCCCGCCGTAATAGAAGACGTCGTTCCCACCCAGCCGCTGCCCACGCCGCTGCCCGACTACACCGGCGTCCACGTGCTCGTGCGCGCTGAACAACGCCTCTGGTTGCGGGTCACAGTAGACGGCGTCGAAAACTTTTCCGGCCTCCTGCGGCCTGGCGAGTCGCAGGAATTTGTCGGCCAACGGGTCGTCGAGCTGGCGACGGGGAACGGCAAGGGGACGCGCGTCATCTGGAACGGCGTTGACCAGGGCACGCTGGGGGGGCTGGGGGAGGTGGTCGTCCGGCTGTGGACGCTGGACGGGATGATCACCCCCACGCCGACCAGCACCCCGCCGCCGACGCGGACGCCGAGGCCATAAGACGTAATGAGTAAGAAGTAAAACGTAAGGACTGACTCATTACGTTTTACTCCTTACTCCTTACGGCATGTTAGAATCAACAAATACAGAAAACCTCATGCCTAAAGTCAAAGCCAAACGTTTCCACCTCGTCAGCCTCGGCTGCGCCAAGAACACCGTGGATTCCGAGAGCATGGCCCAACTGCTGGGCGGCGCGGGCTATCAGGCCACGCCCGACCCGCGCCAGGCCGAGGTGCTCATCGTCAACACCTGCGGCTTCATCGGCCCGGCCAAACAAGAATCCATTGACGTGCTGAACGAACTCGCCGCGCGCAAGCGCTCCGGCCAGATGCTCATCGCCGCCGGGTGTCTCTCCCAGCGCTACGGCGCGGAACTGATGAAGTGGGCGCCCGGCCTCGACGGCTTGATCGGAACGCGGCGCTGGATGGACATCGTGGATTTCGTGCAGCGCCTGCGCGCGCGCGTGCACCCAGAGCCGCTCTACCACCTGCCCGGCGAGGCCCGGACGGTTGGCGCGGACCGCGAAGCGCAGGGCGTCTTGCGCGCCGCCGTGCAGGGCGCGAGCGCCTATCTCAAGATCGCCGACGGCTGCCGCCGGCCGTGCGCCTTTTGCGCCATCCCGCTCATCAAGGGCACGGCGGTCTCGCGCCCGATGTCGGCCATCCTCGACGAAGCGCGGCGGCTGGAAGCGCGGGGCGTGCGCGAGCTCATCCTCATCGCCCAGGACACGACTGATTACGGCCACGATCTGGGATTGAAAGACGGCCTCTCGACGTTGCTGGAGGAGTTAACACGGGCCGCGCCGGGCATTGATTGGCTCCGCCTCATGTACGCCTTCCCCGGTTATGTGACCGACCGGTTGATCGAGACGATGGCGGCGCACAAGCAAATCGTGCCTTATCTCGACATGCCTCTCCAGCACGGCCATCCCCTGACGCTGCGCCGGATGCGCCGCCCGGCGAACATTGACTGGGCGCATAAAACGATCGCCAAGATGCGCGCCGCCATGCCTGACCTCGCCATCCGCTCGACGTTCATCGTCGGCTACCCGGGCGAGACCGAGGAGGAATTTCAGGCGCTTCTGGACTTCGTAGAGGAAATAAGATTCGACCGGGTGGGGGTGTTCACCTTCTCGTTTGAGCCAGGCACCGAGTCTGCCGCGCTCGGCGACCCCATCCCCGAGGCGGTGAAGCAGGAACGCCGCGAACGGCTGATGGCCGCGCAGCAGCGCATCTCGCTAATGAAGAATCAAGCGCAGGTGGGCAGGACGCTGCAGGTCCTGGTGGAAGGGCAGGGAGATGGCTTAAGCGTCGGGCGCAGTTACCGCGACGCGCCGGAGATTGACGGCGTAGTAATCATTGACGGCGAAGCGCCGGTAGGCGAGATGGTCCCGGTGCGCATCTCCGGGGCGATGGCCTACGACCTCTCCGGCGCAGTGGACACGACCCTGGCGCAACTGGTAAGGGCGCCAGTGAGTTTAGTCAACGGATGAAATGGATGGCCCTTAGCCTGTAGGACAAGTTTCAAACTTGTCCCACCTGAAAACAAACGCCCCTCAACTCTGAGGGGCGTTGTCGTCTTCCACCCGATAGGCCCCGTCTACGACCTCTCCGCTGGAACCGGCGGCGGGCGCGGCCGGTTTGTCGTCCACGACTTTCCAACCGCCCTGCCCGGCCTGAGCCAGGCGTTTGAGGTGCTCGTGCACCACCTCCGGCGGCGAAAACTCGAAGAAAAAACGCAGCCCCAGCATCACAATGGCCAGGTCGTCCAGTTGCCCGAAGATCGGCATCACATCCGGGGCGATGTCTACCGGCATGAACAGGTAGGCCAGCGCGGCCAGCGGGATTATTTTGGTTACCGGATGCACGCGCCGGTCGAGCATCAGGTTATAAGCCAGCTTCACCTGCTGGACGATCTCGCGGATCCAGCTGCCCTCCGGGATGTACGGCCCCAACCAGTTTCTCTTTTCCTCGCTCATCTCAACTACCTTTCTTGAATCAACGGATGGAACGTCTTTTCCCTGATCCTGTCCGTTGGCGCATCGCCGCGCCTGGCCAGGTCCAAGCGGCGCTATAAGAAATACGTCCGCGGCCTGGCAGGGTTGCGGCGCGCTCAGTCGTTGAACAAACTGTAAAAACTGCGGCTCTGCTCGCGGATGGCAAAACCCAGGCGCTCCTCGGTGATGGCGCCCTGTTCTACCAGGATCTCGCCGAGCCTCTTGGCCTCGCCCCGCTCGGCAGCCTGGCGCTGGGCGGCCAGCGCGGCCTGGAGTTGTTCTTCGGTGATGAACTTGTAATCGAGCAGATATTTGCCCAGGCGCGGCACGGGCCGGTCGGTGTCCTTCTTCTGTTCCTCGATGGCGAACTCCAGCCGCTCCCGCGAGATCGCACCCTGCTCGACCAGGATATCTCCCAGCCGCTTCGTCCCGCCCTGTTTCGCCGACTGCCGCTGCGCCAGCAGCGCCGCCCGCAGCTGCTCCTCGGTGACGAACCGGTAGTCTAGCAAATACTTGCCCAGGCGCGGCACGGGGCGCGTCTCGTCGCCCGGCTCCACGATCATCACCTGGATGGCCGCCTCTTCCTCCTTCATTTCGGCGACGGCTTCCAGCCGGGCCTTCTCCTGCTCGGCAAAGGTCAACCATTCCTGGGCCGTGCTGTTGTTCGGGTTGAGCGTCAGCACGCGCCGCAGGCAGTCAATCGCCTTGTCCATGTCGTCCATGACCGAGGCCAGCGCCAGCCAGCCGGCTTCATGGCGCGGGTTGACCTTCACCAGCGCAATGAGCATCTGGCGAGCCTCCCCGAAACGTTTCTCTTTGATTGCGGCTTCTGCCTGTGTGTACAGCGTTTTTTCGTCCATCCGCTTACTCTTCCTCCCTATCATCGTCCTCGTCGCCTATGATAGCATGAGGATTACGCTTGTTGTAAATTTCACGCAGCAACAGGAAGTAATCCGGCTCTGCCCTTTCGCGGCGCGTTTCAGATTTGGGGCCGAGGCCGCCTTGAAAAGCCCTTTCACCGGAGCCGCCGCGCGCGGGTTTGACATTGGGAAACCCGACTGCTCGTAGCCCCTCAGCCACCTCGAGAGCTAGATTGCCAGATAGCACTTCCGAGTAGCGTTTCTTCTGTGCTTGAGGAGCGCTGTCAGGTGGCAGTGGACCAGTCGCCAGGACTGCGTCTAATAAACTCATACTGCTGCGCCCTTAAAATGTCGTCGCGTACACAGCGCCTCAGCCGCCTTTTTGAGCAGCTGGCAGTCGCTCTGGCTCAAGCCCAAGTCGTCCCTGAGCAAGACCTGGTCGGCTCGAGTTTGAGCCACGGCGTTCTCGCCGTTGCGCGCCAATTCGTCCAGTTCGCCAACCAGCTCCGCCAGTTTTCCGTTAGCTCCATCTCCAGCCGGGACGACGACTCTCTCAGCCTCGGTGGGTTCTAGTTTCAGCATCCCGCCCCCTAAAGCATGTCCTTCAATTTCGGCGCTCAAGCGTGTCAGCGAGGTTTGCCATAACGCGGCCAAAATGTCGCTCGCCAATTTGGTAGGCGGTCGGAGACGCAAGATATGAAGGCTGTTTGGCGCAACGGCTTCAGTCTCATTAGCCACGAGGCGAGGCGTTTCCCCGCTCATATAAGTCAAAAACGCATCAGGCTGATAGACGTGCGGCACTCGAAACCAGGGCGACCGGGTGCGGCACTTGTACGCCCGGCATACACCGAGGGATTCGCCGTGCTCCAGGTATTGACGAACGCTCTTGGGCAAGTTGTCTTGAGCCTCAATGGCTAACAGATAACACGCCTCGCCGGCCTCCAGCGCCGCGCGCCAATCGGCCTGTGTAAAGCGCAAGCCTGCCAGCGCCCGGCTGCGGCGGATAGAGGGCTTTAGAAAAGTCGTCGGAATTCCCCAGGCGCGCACAGCGTCCAGGGTCAGATGAAAAAATTCGTTCGCGCCGGTCACATAGCCTATGCCAACATCGGCGAGCTCGCCCAATCGGCGCGTGGCACGTGAAAGCTTGAGCTCACGGTACAACTCGCGTGCTTTCTTTGGAATAAAATACTCGATTAGCCTTTCTTGGCCCTGGGAAAACGCCGATGTATCTATCCGGCGGTTGCCCATCCGGACACGCGGCTGTCTTCGAGAGTGTGTGTCAGGGTTGATTTCTACCCCGAAAACCTGAGTGTGAGGCTGACCGCCTAGTTTGAGTAGGCGCTTACAGGCAGACCAAAGGAAAACGCCCCCCCCAAAACTGGGATCCATAACTGTATCCCGCGGTGAACGGATAGCCCACCATGTGAGGAAGTCCGCCACTTGAGCGTCAGTATAAAACGCCCCGAGCACTTTGGGGTCTTCGTCAGTGAGACTGCCTTGCGAAGAATGACCGGTCATTTTGTAGATAACGCCGAGATAGATAGGCGGGTCATCAAATTACATTATATTCCCGAATCTCTTTTCCTTCAGCGAACCGGCTGAGGGCCAGCGAGGCGATGTTCACCGTGCTGGCCCGGCCCTCGCAGATTAACTCGGCCATCAACTGGCCGCAGATTGGGCCGTGCATAAAGCCGTGCCCGGAGAAGCCGGCGCACACGTAATAGTTCTCCACCGGGGTTGCGCCCAGGATGGGGTGCGCGTCCGGCGTCACCTCGTACAACCCGGCCCAGTGTGAGGCGCGCCCGGCTTTTTCCAGCAGCGGCATCCGCTTAACCGCCGCCTCCATGTGCGTCACCTCCCACTCCTCGTCTACGCTTTCGTCAAAGCCGGGTTGTTCGCCGTTGTTTGACATGCCGGTGAGCAGGCCGTCGCCCTCGCGGTGGAAGTACAGGCTCTGCGCGAAGTCAATCAGGAAGGGAAAATCGGGGGGAATTTCTGGCAGGGGGGTGGTCGTGAGCATCTGGCGGCGGATGGGTTGGATGGGGAGGGGCACGCCGGCCATCTGGCTCACCGGGCCCGCCCATGGTCCCGCGCAGTTAACCACCACCTGGGCAGAGATCACATCCTGACGCCGCGAAACGTGCACGCCCCGCACGGCCCCGCCCTCGACGATAATTCCCGTGACTTCGGCCTCGGTGAACAATTTTACTCCCAGCCGCCTCGCCGCGTTGGCGTAGCCCATCACCACGCCGTTCGGGTCGGCCAGCCCGTCGCGCCCGTAGAACGTCCCGGCCAGCGCATCGGGGGCGTAGACGAGCGGGACGCGGCGGCGCACCTCGTCGCCCGTGAGCCACTCAGTCATCACGCCCAGCGAGTGCTGCAATTCCACATTCTTGCGGAAGGCCGCCACGTCTGCTTCGCGCGTGAGCAGGAACAGGTAGCCGCACCAGCGCAGGTCAATCGCCTGCCCGGTCTCGGCCTCGAACGCTTCGAGCATTTTCAGGCTGGCCATCGAGAGCCGGATGTTGACCTCGGTAGCGAACTGGTGGCGGATGCCGCCCGCGCATTTGCCCGTCGCGCCCTGGCCGAAGAACGGCGCACGCTCCAGCAGGACAATATCCTTCACCCCGCGCCGGGCGAGGCGGTAGGCGGCGCTCACGCCCATCACGCCCCCGCCGATGATGAGGATGTCGGTGGTGGAGGGGAGGTCAGGCATGGGAACCCAGGGAACTGGGGGAACTATAGGAACTCAAGATTTACGAGACAGGGATGAGTAGTATTCGGCAACGGCCACCAGGCCTTGCGAAGTTCGTCGGCGTCCCTGCTTGCGGAAGCGGTAACGTGCGTTTCCGAGCCAGCGGTGTGGCGTGCAAAGGGTGCAACGGACACTACGTTTCGATTTGTCGCGCTTGTAGTGAGCCATGGTTTGGCTCTCGCTAGCGGGGTGTCGCAGAACTGGCGCTGGCTTTGGACAGGCGTGAAGCGGCGCGCCGGGCAGGACGAGGTTTGCCAGCGGTCTTCTTGTTCGCCTTAGGCTTTACCGGGGCCGCAAATTTGGCGCGCGCGGCTTTGGCTTTGGGGGAGAAATCTACGACAACCCAATCAACGCCTTTGGGAGGGGCCGTGAACATCTTTAGCCAGCTTAATTCAATCTGCCGGAGCGGGTTGTCCGGGCTTAGCATATCCAGATAGTGCGGCAAGACCAACGCCAAATTTTCTTTCGCTTCGGCCGGCGTCTTGCCATCCGTCAATGGCCCCTCCAGGCCTAAAGTCTGGGCATACCAGTACTTATCACGAGGAAGTTTGTACACGGCAATGGGAACATAGGCTTGCATATGGCACCTTTGGGAATCACCCGAACAGATAGAGAGCCAGAATGTGACCACCTTCCTGCCGTTTTTTCAAGACTATGGCATTCCTCTCAATAAACCGCACTGCCTCCGCGCCTTTGCGCGGCAGTTCTTTGCGCTTTTTTCCTTTGCCCATTGTTACAACTCCACCACTTTCCCCAACCCCTTCTCCCTCGCCTCCCTCAACGCCTGCCCGGCGGCGGCCACATCCTGCACCGCCACGCCCACCGACTTAAAGAGGGTGATCTCGTCCGGCGATTGGCGGCCCGGTTTCTGGCCGGCGGCCACGAGGCCGAGTTCCGTCCAGTCTTCCACGCGCGTCTGGCCCGCATTCAGCGCCGCCGCCAGTTCTCCGGCTTCGGCGAGCGCGGCCTCCCGCGAGTCGATGAAGATCCGGGCGCGGGCTACGGTCGTCTCATCCATCTCGCGCATCCCCAGCGTGTAACTGCCCACGCCGTTGATGTGCGCGCCGGGCTTGACGAGCTGGCCGTCGAAGACGGGCGTCGCCGAGGTCGTCACCGCGCAGATGACGTCGGCGTCGCGCACGGCCTCGGCGGAGGAGGGAGCAGCCGCCAGGGCCGCCCTTACAAAGGGCTGCATTTCGGCGATGAAGTTTTGCACGCGGTCGGGGCGAGGGGCGTAGACGCGGATCACGTCGAGCTTGCGCGCGGCGTCAATCGCCAGGGCCTGGGTGCGCGCCTGAGCGCCGCAGCCGAGAAGGGCCGCCGTCTTCGCGTCGGGCCGGGCGAGCAGGTCGGTCGCAGCGCCCGACGCGGCCCCGGTCCGCCACGCAGTCAGGAAGGTGCCGTCGCACAACGCCAATGGCTCGCCGGTCTCTGGGTCGAGCACGACCACGAGCCCATGGATGATGGGTTTGCCTCGCGCGGCGTTGCCCGGAAAGATGGAGACGATCTTTGCGCCGAGGCCGCCCTGGGGCAGGTAAGCGGGCATGAAGAGCGAGACGCCCCCGCTCCCGCCCGGCTTAGCCGGGTCGGCGGGCGGGACAGGCAGGGCGGTGCGGAGGGGGACGGTTGCCTGGCCGGTGGAAAGTTGGGCGAAGGCCGACTTCATCGCCGCGATGGCTGCGGGCATGGGGAGGGCAGTGCGGAGGTCGGCGGCGGAGAGAAGTATCAGGTGCATTACTGGCCGAGCAGAGAGATGAACTTGAATTCGCCGTTGACCACCTGGTTGCCGGACATGGTGGTGATGGTGGTGTCGCCGTTGGCGTCCAGCGAGAAGGTGCCGAGGACGCTCTTGAAATCCTGGGTGGCGAAGACCGCATCGCGCACCGCGGCGCGGTCGGTCAACGGTTTGCCGCTGGCGCACACGCGCTCGAAGGCGTCGAGCAGCACCGAGGCGGCGATGTAGCCGTAGACCGTGTACACTTCTGGGTCAGAGCCGAATTTGGCCACGTAGGCCTCGCGCCACCTGGCCGCCTCGCCCGTCAGCTCGGAGGCCGGAACGCCGCCGAAAGTGAGGTACGTGCCTTCCACCGCTTCCGCGCCCGCCGCATCCAGGAATGCTTGCTCAAAGATGCCATCCGGGCCCATCAGGATGCCGGTGTAGCCCGCGTTGCGGATGTCCTTCCACAACTGGCCGGCGTTGTTCTGAGTGATCCCGCCGAAATAGATCAGGTCTGGGCCGGCTTCCTTGATCTTGGTCGCCAGCGCCTTGTAGTCGACGGCCTGGCCGTCAATGCCCTCGTGGCCGAGCACGTTCAGGCCAATCTCCCGGGCCGTCTTGTCAAATACATCGGCCAGGCCCTTGCCGTACAGTTCCCGGTCGTCGAGGATGTACACCGAGGCAGCGCCCAAGGACTTGGCCCAGTTCGCGCCCACTGCGCCCTGCAGGTCGTCAGCCGGGACGACGCGGGCGTAATTGCGCTGGCCGTTGGGATAATACTGGTCCGGCTCGTCCGGCTCGCCCTGGCCGGGCTTGGTCAGGCCGGGGTAGGTGTTGGCCGGGGAGATCATGACCAGGTTCTCGGGGTTGACAATCGGGATCATCAACTTGGCCGCGTCGGAGTTGAAGGTGCCGATGATGGCGACGATGTTCTTGTCCGCCGCGTACTCTTTGGCGTTGGCCGTCACCACGTCCGCGTCCCATTTGCCGCTGGTCGCCGAGGCGTCGTCCCTCGCCTCGTACTCAATCGTCCACGCGCCGTTGCACGCCTGGCCGCCCTGCTCGTCCAGGGCCATCTTGATCGCGTTCGCGATCTTCTGCGTCTGGCCGAGCGAAGAACCGGTCATGGGCAGGTCGGATACGATTTTGACTTTGCCGCCTTGCCGGGCCTCGCCGCAGGCCGCCAGCGCCAGGCCGGCCACGACGAGCAGGGAAGCAACAGGGAACGTTCGGTTGGACATCTTTTCTCCTCTCAGGCGACCTGTCCCAGTTTTTAAATTTTCGCTAGATTATCCTCATGACGATGAAAAGGGCAAGTCGTGTGCGATCCGGCTTAATGGGTATAAATGAAAACGCCGCGCGTGGGGAGCGCGGGCGACCAGGGGATGAGGCCGCAATAGATGTGGAGCGAACTGGCGGGCGGCACGTTGGGCCTGATTGCCTCGCGGGCCGAGGAGGCTTCCCACCAAACCCCGAATTGCGGGCGCCCCGCCCAGTTCGCGCCCCACTCGACGCAGATTCCCGCAATCGAGCCGGGGTGGCGTGAAGCGAAGGCCGGCCGCTGAACGTGCGCCGCTGCCAACAGCATGGAGGAGGAGCTCGCGCACAGCGCCAGCGACAGCAAGGCGATCCCCAGCCAGAACCAGTGGCGCCGGAGTCGGCCAGCCTGAGTCGCCATAGACGCTAAGTAACTGCTCAAAAGTTCTTACCCTGTTTTCCTGCTCGTGGCGGATTTGTAATCCGCCGCTTGGGGGCCGCCGGATGCTTCGCGCAAATCCGGCGGGAGCGAAGAGTAGGGGGAACTTTCGACGATCTACTTAGTAGTCAGCCAATGCAAAATTGACGGGTTCGTAGTGACGACTTTAGTCGTCGGCGAGCGACTGAAGTCGCTGCTACAAACCCTCAACATAAAGACGAATTTCTGCCGCTTGACGCGGGGCAGCCGCGCTTTCAAGCGGGTATGGAGGCCTCCAGGGACCCGGCGGCCCCGCCGCGCGCTCAGGTAATGCCGAGGTAGGCCTTCTGCACCATCTCGTTCTGGCGCAAGTTTTTGGCCGTATCGCTCAAGATGACCTGGCCGGTTTGAATCACATAGCCGCGGTCGGCCACCTGCAACGCCATGCGCGCGTTCTGCTCCACCACCAAAATCGTCGTGCCCTCGGCGTGGAGTTTGCGGATCGTGTCGAAGATGCTCTGGACGAGGAGCGGCGCCAGCCCCATCGAAGGCTCGTCCATCAACAAGACGCGCGGCCGGGCCATCAGCGCCCGCCCGGTGGCCAGCATCTGCTGTTCGCCGCCGCTCAGCGTGCCCGCCAGTTGATGGCGCCGCTCTTTGAGGCGCGGGAAAAGGTTGAACACGCGCTCCATGCTGTCCGCGATCTCCGGCTGACTCGCGCGGGAGTAGGCGCCCATCTCCAGGTTTTCGGTGACGGTCAGCCGCCCGAACACCCGCCGGCCCTCCGGCACCTGGACCACGCCCTTGCCGACGACCTCGTGGGCGCGATAGGCGCTCAAGTCTTCACCCGCCAGCCGGATGACGCCTTCCCGTGGGCGCAGCAGGCCGCTGATCGTTTTGAGCATCGTGCTCTTGCCAGCGCCGTTGGCCCCGATCAGCGTGACGATCTCGCCCTCGTCGACCGTGAGCGAGACGCCTTTGAGCGCGTGGATGTTGCCGTAATAGGTGTGGACGTTCTCGACTTCTAATAAAGCCATCGCGGCTCACTCCCTGCCTAGGCCGGCGCGCTCTCGGCCTCGGTCTCTTCGCGCCCGAGGTAGGCTTCAATCACTCTCGGATTGGTCTGGATCTCGACCGGCGCGCCTTCGGCGATTTTTTCGCCGTAGTCGAGCACTGTGATGCGCTCCGAGATGCCCATCACGACCCCCATGTGGTGTTCGATCAGCATGATGGTGAGGCCCAGTTCGTCGCGCAACCGGCGGATGAAGGCCGTCATCGCCTCTGTTTCTCTGGGGTTCATCCCAGCGGTCGGCTCGTCGAGCAGCAGCAGCCTGGGCTGGCTCGCCAGCGCGCGGGCGATCTCCAAGCGCCGTTGATCGCCGTAGGCCAGATTCTTGGCCAGGTGATCGCCCTTGCCAGTCAGCCCCACGAAGGCCAGCAGGCGGCGCGCCTCGGCCAGGGCCTCGGCCTCCTCGCGCTGCTTGCCGGGCGTATTGAAGATCGCGCCTAACATCCCGCTCTTGAGCCGGGGATGCTGGCCCACCAGGATGTTTTCCAGCGCGGTCAGGTTGGCGAACAGCCGGATGTTCTGATAGGTGCGGGCGATGCCCAGCTGGGTGATCCGGTCGGGGGAGAGCCTTTCCAGATGATGGCCGTCGAGGAGGATCTCACCGGCCTCCGGCTGGTTGAAACCGGTGATACAGTTGAAGAAGGTCGTCTTGCCCGCACCGTTCGGGCCGATGACGCTGTGGATGGAGCGTTCCTGGATTTCCAGATCAAGGTTGTTGACGGCCGTCAGGCCGCCAAAGCGTTTGGTGACTTGGCGGGCGGTCAGGATAGGGGCCATGGCGTGGTCTCTCAAGCAGCGGGAGCGGACTCGGGCTCAGCCTCGGCCTCGCCGGCGGTTGTCTCGTGGAATTCGCGCTTGTGGGTCGCCTCGGGCCAGAAGCCCTCGGGGCGGGTGAGCATCATGACGATCAGCAGCGCGCCGTACATCAGCAGGCGATATTCGGCAAACTCGCGCAGCAGTTCCGGCAGCCCGACGAGGACGAGCGCGCCGACGAACACGCCCGGCAGGCTGCCCATCCCGCCGACGATAATCAAGGACAGCACGTTGATCGAGATCAGCAGGTTGAAACTGTGGGGATAGATCGTGCCGAGCTTGCTGGCGAAGATCGCCCCGCTCAACCCGGAGAAGGCCGCGCCCGTGGCGAAGGCCAGCAGCTTCGTGCTGACCAGGTTAATGCCCATCGCCTGGGCCACGTCCTCGTCCTCACGCATGGCCTTCCACGCCCGGCCAGGGCGCGAGTCGCGCAGCCGCCAGGAGATGAACAGGGCCAGTAAGCAGCCGATGACGATCAGGTAATACAGCGTTTGCGGCCGGTCGAAGACGACCGTGCTGATTTGCCCGCGCCCCACCTGGACGATGCCCTGCGACCCGCCGATATAGGGCTTGAGGAAGTCCGACAGCGCCAGGATGCGGATGATCTCGCCGAAGCCCAGCGTGACAATCGCCAGATAATCGCCGCGCATTTTAAGCACCGGGATGCCCAGAATGACGCCGAAGAGCACCGAAACGGCCACCGCAATCGGCAGCGCCTCCCAGAAGGTCAGGTTGAAGCGGTAGGCCAGTTCCGTGTCGGTGGACGTCAACACGCCCATGACGTAGGCCCCGATGGCGAAGAAGGCCACGTAGCCCAGGTCGAGCAGCCCGGCAAAACCGACGACGATGTTCAGCCCCAGCCCCATTAAAATGAATAAACCGACGTTGTTGGCGACCTCGCTCAGATAAGATCCCAGAATATTGGGCAGGTACAGCACGACGACAATCGCCAGGGCCAGGCTGCCCCATTGCAGGGCGCGCTGCCGGGCAGGGGACAGAGCGCGCACGCGCGCTTGCGCTTGAGCGCCCCGGGTCGCCCACAGGTAGTTGCTCCCGGCGACCAGGCTGGCGACCGCTATCGCGCCCGGGATAGAAAGCCCTTTCTGAGTGCCGCTCCCAAACATCCAGTTCAGCGCCGCGCCGACGGCGGGCATGTTCGTCAGCGTCACGCGCAGCAGCTCCTGGAGCAGGCCCAGGAGCGCCACCCAGAACAGCCCCAAGATGATGGCCCGCCGGACGAGAGGCGGCAGGATGTGAAGCAAGCCGGCGGCCACGCCGACCAGCGCCCCCACGCCGAGCAGGTAGAACAGACCCGGAACCAGTTCTTGCTCAAACGTCAGGATATTGATCAAAGCCGGGGAGGCATTGGGCAAGATCGCGCGCATGTTCAACGGCGTGATCAGCAGCACCAGAACGGCCAGCATCCCGCTTGTGACCAGGCCGGCCAGCGCGCCGCCTGCCAAACTGAGCCCTCCTGGCCGGTCAACTGACTGGGCGGCGAAATGCCCGCTAATCAACATGGCGATAATCAGCAACGTCTGGC
This sequence comes from Anaerolineales bacterium, assembly GCA_034435515.1. Classification (GTDB taxonomy): domain Bacteria; phylum Chloroflexota; class Anaerolineae; order Anaerolineales; family UBA6663; genus DATDRS01. The sequence goes on along the minus strand of DAOTXG010000186.1, from coordinate 172 downwards.
CCATGCTGATGACGCCGGCGATGATATCGCGTTGGCTAAACTCCTCCACCATCCCGACCAGGGATATCAACAGCGCCACGACGCCGCCGATAAGCCCCATCCGCAGAACAGGTAGCCAGTTGAAAGGAGTGTTTTTGGTCATGGGCGCCGCCTCACGCCTTCGCCGTGGTCA
>DAOTXG010000185.1:0-10556 GCA_034435515.1 Anaerolineales bacterium | reverse complement strand
GTATGGGAGTGTGTTGAGTAGCGCAGGGAGTGGAAGCAGCGTATTCGCCTTCACCGGAGAACAATATGACAGTTACATTAAGTTGACCCCCGCCAGCGGTGGCTATGGCCCAGACACCAGCCGGTTCGTCCCCGAAGACTGGCCCAGTGATTATACCAGACCGCAATCACTCAATCGCTGGGCTTATGCCGAAGAGAATCCCATTAATCGAACTGACCCAAGTGGGCATCAAAGCACTGGATTCGGGGGCGGCGGTAGCAATGACCGGCAACAACTTTGCCCGTATGAATTCGGTGGTGTTATAATTTGGTTACCCTGTGATCTTCCGCTACCACCCGGGCCCGGAAAACCGCCATTCCCACCCCAACCACCGCTCGGGCCTAGTCAAATCGTTAACTGGCGACAGTGCCTGGATGAAAAGCGAGAGCAGAAACAGACTCAGCGTGATCGTAGCTCGGTAAGGGTTCAACTTCAAGAAGGGTTTGTAACACACGACACCAGGGCACTCGAAGATTTAGGAGGAAATGGAGTAACGGTTGCGCAGGTCGTAGAAGCGCTCACCGAACTTCGCGCTCATCCAAGTATCGGCAAAAGATACCGAAAAGACGCAGATGTTGCATACCTAGCCGCTGTTAAGTGGGCAAGAAGCCGCCCACCTTACGGTGTTGGGCCGGGCGAATGGCATTTCAAATTTCCGACATATCCTGACTGGCGTTTCGATATAAATATCCTCCTTGGTCAGCATCTCAGAGAGTAAGATGTAAGGAGTCAGTCCGCAATGATTCCGCCTCCGGAAATGAATTTCGAACAGGCGAGAGAGTTAATACTACTTCATGCTTATAAATTGCCGAGCCATCCTAGGATGGAGGCGGGGTTTCGAGGTTCCTTAATGCCTTATCGTGCGCTTGGAGGAGAGAGGTTCCAACTGAATGCACAGAACTTTCACGAGATTATGATGGCTATTAAAGCCATTGCCCCATATCTTAGCGGTGAATCCAAGATAGATAAGGAAATTATTGGCGCACTTTGGAGCATATGTCATCATGGGCGCCATGCGATTCGCCCTGATGAGGTGTGGCGTAGTAATGGCCTTATGACCTCTCAGGATGCTAGCCGCTTGGAAAAATGGATCGATATTATTTCCTATACAACACTCTCTCTTCTGAATGGCAGTGATCTAAATTGGGAACAACTGTTGAAGACCGATCAAAGTGATTGATTGGCATGGCCTGAGCCGTGGGAACGGCAATGGCAACAAAACGATGCGGCACCAGAGCACACGAACTCAGCGCCATCTTCTACCGACCCGCTCCACCGCCTGACGGCGCGAATTACAGTCCTTCACTCAGGGCAGGTTGCGGACCTGACGCAAGTGCTGGCCGATGGCACCCAGGCGTACTTGTACAGCAATGGGCGGATCACGCAGCAGAGCGTGACGAGCACGGCTTACTACCTGGGAGATGCGTTGGGGAGCGTGCGGCAGGCGGCGGATGGCGGGGGGCGGCTGGCGTTGGCGCGGTGGTACGACCCATACGGGAACCTGGCGAGCAACCGGGGGGATGCGGCGACGGTGTACGGGTTTACGGGCGAGTGGGGGACGACGCTGCTGGACTTGCGGGCGCGCTGGTACGCGCCCGCGTATGGGCGCTTCAACTCCAAGGATGTGTGGCCGAGCAGTTACATTAAGTTGACCCCCGCCAGCGGTGGCTATGCCCAGACACCAGCCGGTTTGCCAGCCTGCAGAGAGAAGTCGAATTACAGGTAACCGTCAGCGGCGGCCTCTCGGCGTTCCCGCTGGATGGCCGGACGGAGAACGAGATCATACGCAAAGCCGACCAGGCGCTCTACCGGGCCAAAGCGACGGGGCGCAACAGGGTGTGCCTGGCGCAAGAAGAGCGCATGGTGACCAAAACGACTCACTATCCGCAGACACAACTGGAACGATTGGCGAAACTGGCGCAGAAGGAGGGCGTCGGCGAGGCCGCGCTTCTGCGCGAAGCGCTGGACGATTTGTTGATCAAATACGGGGTATCGGAAGTTCAATCGTGAGCGGGGCGGCGTCGCTGGAATACAGCACTGACCTGGGCGGGCGGCGAGCGGGGCCGGGGGATCACAACGGCGACGACGACGGCCTGGAGACCTGTGAGGTCTTGAAGACCTCACAGGTCTCTGCGACAGTAAAGCCCCTGCGCCACGCGGGGGCTTTTGCTTTCGTAAAGGTTGTCGGGGTTTCCACCCCCTATGAAAGAAAACTATCCGGGAGTAGAATCAACCCTCGAACGCCTTGAACAGGTAAGGCTGGGCTGAGGCAGCGGTGATCCGAAAACTGGCTTTGATTATCGGCAACAGCGAATACGAGGATTCCAGCCTGGCGCGGTTGGCGACCCCCGACGCCGATGTGCGCACGCTGGCCGAGGTGCTGCGCGCGCCGGAGATTGGCGGTTTCGACGAAGTTCTCACGCTCGTCAACCAGCCCTTCTCCGATGTGCATCCGGCCATCGCGGACTTCTTCGCCGAGAAGCGGCCCGACGATCTGCTGCTGCTGTATTTCTCCGGGCACGGCGTGCTGGACGATCAGGGCCGCCTGTATCTGGCCGTCAAAAACACGCGGCGCAATCGCGTCAGCGGCACGGCCATCTCGGCCTCTTTCATCACCGACGAGATGAACAACAGCCGTTCGCGGCGGCAGGTGTTGGTGCTCGATTGCTGCCACAGCGGCGCGTTTGCGCGCGGCGCGAAGGGCGTCATGGGGGCGAAAGCCGTCACCCCAGCCACGTTCAAGGGCGGCTACGGGCGGGTGGTGCTCACCGCCACCGACGCCACGCAATACGCCTGGGAGGGGGACCAGGTGATTGGGCAGGCGGAGAACTCGGTCTTCACGCATTATCTGATTCAGGGCTTGCAATCGGGCGCGGCCGACGCCAATGCCGATGGCTGGATCACGCTGGACGAGTTGTACGACTTTGTGTACGACCAGGTGCAGGCTATCACACCCCGGCAGACCCCCAATAAGTTCTCATACCGCGAGCAGGGCGAGATCATCCTGGCCCGCAGCCCGCGTCGGGGCGCCCAGCCCACCCAACTGCCCTCCGAGTTGATTCAGACTCTCCACAGCCCCCTGCCCTGGGTGCGCGAGGGCGCGGTACGCGAACTGGATCGCCTGCTGCGCAGCCAGAACCCCGGCCTTTCGCTCGCGGCGCTGCAGGCGCTGCAACAATTGGCGCAGGACGACAGCCGCGTGGTGGCGTCGGCTTCGCAGGCCGCGTTGGCCGCCTACACTCAGGCTCAGCCCGCTCAACTGCAGACGCAGAACACGCTGCCTGCGCCCGCCGAGGCCTACAGTCCTGCGCCAGGGATTGAGGCGCCGTCTACCAGCTGGATCGGGCACACGCTCGGCGGGCGCTACAAGATCGAATCGCTGCTCGGGCAGGGCGGCATGTCGGCGGTTTACAAAGGCGCCGACCCGAACCTGCACCGGGCCGTCGCCATCAAGCTCATCCACCCCCACCTGTCCAGCGACCCCGAGTTCGTGCGGCGCTTCGAGCAGGAAGCCGCCGCCGTCGCCCAACTGCGCCACCCCAACATCATCCAGGTGTTCGACTTCGACCACGAGGGCGAGGTCTACTACATGGTGCTGGAATATCTGGCGGGCCAGACGCTGCAGGCCCGGCTCGCCGAACTCGCGGCAGACCAGCAACGCCCGCCGCTGGCCGACACGCTGCGCGTCATAGCCCTCGTGTGCGATGCGGCGGCGTATGCCCACCAGCGCGGCCTGGTGCACCGTGACCTCAAACCCGGCAACGTAATGCTCGACCCGAGCGGCCAGCCCATTTTGATGGACTTCGGCGTGGCGCGCATCCTCGGCTCGCAACAGCACACCGCCACGGGCGCGCTCATCGGCACGGTGGCCTATATGTCGCCCGAGCAGGTGCGCGGCGAGCACCCCGACGCACGCGCCGACATCTATTCGCTCGGCGTGATGCTGTACGAGATGACGGCGGGCAAGCCGCCCTTTGAAGCCGAGTCCGCGCTCACCGTGATGCTCAAGCACCTCCACGAACCCGCGCCCGACGTCCGCCAATTTGCGGGCGACGCGCCCGAGGAACTCGTGGCGGTGATCGAAAAAGCGTTGACCAAAGACCCGGCGGATCGTTTTCAGACCGCCTCGGAGATGGCGGCGGCGCTGCGCGCGATTGATCAGCAGCTGGCGGAGGCCGCCGCGCGCGCCGAGGCCGAACGCAAAGCGCAAGAGGAGGCCGAACGCCGCGCGCGGGAGAAAGAAGAGCAGGAACGTTTGGCGCGCGAGCGCGCGGAGGCCGAACGCCTGGCCGCACAAAGAGCGGACGAGGAACGGCGCGCGCGCGAACGGGCTGAACAGGAGCGCCGGGCGCGCGAGAAGCAGGAGCGTGAAAAAGCTGAACAAGAACGCTTGGCGCGCGAGCGCGCCGCTTCGGAACAGGTGACGAGGCCGGCGCGAGATGGCGCCGGAGTCAAACCGATCCCCCAGCCAAAGCCCAGGCCGGCTCTGCCGCGCCTGGCCTGGCTGCTCGGCGCGGGCGCGGTCGTTTTGATGCTCATCCTCGGCCTGGGGTGGCTCGCGCTGCCTGGCCTCTTCAATCCGCCCTCGCTGCCCTCACCCGAGAAGATGGCGCAAGTCCCCGGCGGCTCGTACACGGTTGGGCTGGATCAGGGGGACGGCAATCACGCGCCGCGCCAGCCGGTTGACCTGGAAACGTTTTGGATTGATCAGTTCGAAGTGACCAACGCCGAGTACGCCGACTTTCTCAAGGCCACGGGCAGGCCATCGCTCGACTTTCCGGCCGACATGGCCGACCACCCGGTTCAGGGCGTCACCTGGCAACTGGCTGCGGAGTATTGCCAGTGGGCGGACAAGCGCCTGCCGACCGAGGCCGAATGGGAAGCCGCGGCGCGCGGGCTGGCGGGCAACCTGTTTCCGTGGGGCGACGATGAAGACGCCGTCGAGCATCCGACGGACGGAACATATCCCGTCGGCACAGTGCCCGCGAACCGGAGCGAGTTCCACGTGTACGACATGGCCGGGAACGTGTGGGAGTGGGTGGACGAACCTTATGCCGAGGTGGAGCCGGGCAATCAGATTTTGCGCGGCGCCTCGTGGGACTTCTTCCGGGTGGATATGGCCTATCGCCTGCAGGGCAAACCCGACACGCCTACGATGATCGCCACTGCCGGCATTCGCTGCGCGGTGGATAGGGTAAAGTGAGAATGATAATCACACGACAGGCTCACTGCCGATGGCTCACCGGATTTGCGCTGTTGGCTTGGGTGGCCGCTGCCTGCCGCAGCCCCGCGCCCCAGCCCACTTCCCCGCCGCCGGCCTCGCCCACCCCGGCGCCCGCGCTGCCCGCGAATGTGCTCTATCAGGATGACTTCACCGATCCGAACAGCGGCTGGCCCAAAGTGGACGAGGCCAACGCGCGCGCGGGCTATCACCCGCCCGATTTTTATCATCTCGAGGTGAAGACCCCGAACGATCACCTCACCGTCTTCCGCGAGCAGGTGTTTGACGATGCGACGGTCGAAATGACTGTGTTGGTGGATCACGCCGACTCGCCAAGCGGCGACTTTCGCTACGGGCTGGCGCTGCGCGGCTCGGGCGAGGCGCAATATTACGCTTTTCTCATCTCGCCGCGCCACAAAAGCTGGCAAATCGTCAAGCACACGCCCGAAGGCGTGGAGGTGTTGCAAGAAGGCGCCGAGGATTCGATTCAGGGCCTGAACGCGCCCGACGTGCTGCGGGTGGACGCCAGCGGCGCAAACTTCACCTTCCACATCAACAATCGTGTCATCGCGCGGGTGCACGATTCGGCGTACACGAGCGGGCAGATCGGTTTCACGGTCGAGACGCTCGACGAGACGCTGGCCCACATTCATTACGATGCGCTCGTCGTCCGGCAGGTCGAAATCGCGGGCCTGCTGTATCAGGATGACTTCACCGACCCGGCCAGCGGCTGGCCGCAGGAGACGGGCGAGGGATTCAAGGTCGGCTATCACCCGCCCGACGTCTATCACGTCGAGGCGAGCACGCCCAACAGCCGCCGCGCGGCCTTTGCGCCGAATCAAAATTTCGACGACTTCACCGCCGAGACGCAGGTGTTCGTGGATCACCCCGACGCGCCGAGCGGCGAGTTTCGGTACGGGCTGGCGCTGCGCGGGTCGGGCGAGCAGTATTACGCCTTCACCCTCGCCCCGCTCACCAAAAGCTGGCAGGCTCTCAAAGTCTCCGGATCGGGCGCGCAGGTGCTGGCCGAGGGCCGCGACGATTCGATTAAGGGTTTGGTGGGACAGTCCGCCGCCGATCATCTGCGCGTGGATGCCAGCGGCTCAAGCCTCACGTTCCACATTAACCAGCACGCCGTCGCGCAGGTGAACGATCCGGATTACACCAGCGGCGCGGTGGGCTTTGTGGTCGAGTTGATGGATCAGCCGCTGATGCACGTTCACTTCGAGTCGCTCATCGTGCGCGAAGTCGAAGTCGAAGAAGTGGCGCTCAGTCCGACCGCCACTGCCGCACCCCCAACGGAGGCCCCCACTCTTGTTCCCATTCTCCCCCCACCGCCTGAGGGCATGGCGCTCATCCCCGCCGGATTTTTCGTGATGGGATCATCGTCCGGCCCGGCCAACGAGCGGCCTGAGCACCCCGTGCTGCTGGACGCTTTTTACATGGACCGGCGCGAGGCGACGAACGCGCAGTATCGCGCATGTGTAGCGGCGGGCGGCTGCACGCCGGGCCAGAACCGCAGTTCGGCCACGTATACCGGCTACCGCGACGACCGGGCCTTCGACAACTATCCGGTGATCGGTGTGGATTGGACGCAGGCCGACGCCTATTGCAACTGGGCGGGCAAGCGCCTGCCCACCGAGGCCGAGTGGGAATATGCGGCCAGCGGCCCGGAGAACTTCACCTGGCCGTGGGGAAACACGTTCGACGCCTCCCTCTCGGCGGCCAGCGCCAATGACGTGCAGGCCGTGGGCAGTTACCCTGGCGGAGCCAGCCCGTTTGGGATTCTGGACATGGCGGGCAACGTAACCGAGTGGGTGGCCGACGTGTACGACCCCGCGTTCTACGCCGACTCGCCCGCGAGCAACCCGCGCGGCGAGGGCGAAGGCCCGACGCGCATTTACCGGGGCGGCAGCTTCGGCAACCCCGAGGGCGCGTTCTACACCACCAGCCGCCGCTACCTGAAGAGCCGCTCGTTCAGCGACGTGGATGTCGGCTTCCGCTGCGCCCAGGAGGCGCCGGAAGTGAACGCCGCGACCCCGCCCGCCGAGCGCGAGGCGCTGGCGAAGGAGTTCTGCGAGGCCTTCGCAATTTACAAACCCGGCGCGCCCTGCCCGTGAGCAGGAGGGCAGGTAGGGCAAGCCAAGTCCTACGCCTATACTTTCCTCCATGGTCACCGCCCTCCTCCTCGGCAACGCGCAGGATGCGGGGGTGCCGCAGGCTGGCTGCGAGTGCGAGAACTGCCGCGCGGCCTGGGCCGACCCCGCGCGCCGCAAGTGGGTCGCCGCGCTCGGCGTGCTGGACGCCGAGGCCGGCGCGTGGTTCCTCGTGGACGCCACGCCGGACTTCCGCGAGCAGCTGCATTACATGCAGGCGCAGGCGGGGAACGCGCGGCTGGCCGGAATCCTCATCACCCACGCGCACATGGGGCATTACACCGGCCTGATCCACCTGGGCTACGAGGCGATGGCGGCGCGCGCCCTGCCCCTCTATGGCACGCGGCGGCTTCAAGAGTTCTTGCGAGCGCACGCCCCGTGGCGACAGTTAGTGGAGATGGGCCACGTGGCCCAGCGCGAACTTCTCCCGGGTGAATGGCGCGCGCTCACCCCGCGCCTGGCGGTGATGCCCCTGCGCGTGCCGCACCGCGACGAGTGGAGCGACACGGTCGGGTTCGTCGTGCGCGGGCCGTCCCGGCAATTGCTGTATCTGCCCGACATTGACGGCTGGGCGCAGTGGGAGCGCCGCGTAGAAGAGGCAGCGGCAGGCGTGGACGTGGCTCTGCTGGATGGCTCGTTCTTCAGCCCGGACGAACTGCCCGGGCGCGATGTCTCACAGATCGGGCATCCGCTGGTGACGGACACCGCCGCGCGTTTGGCGGGCCTCGCCGCCGATATTCGCTTCACTCACCTCAACCACAGCAACCCACTGCACCGCCCCGGCCCGGAGCGCGAGTGGCTGGAGGCGCGGGGATTCAGGGTGGGAGAGAGGGGGGAGGTGTGGGAGTTGTGAAGTGGGGAGTGAACTAGTGGACAGTGAACAGTAAGCAGTCAACAGTGAACAGTAAGCAGTCAACAGTAAGCAGTCAACAGTAAACAGTGAGCGACTTGGTTACTGTTTACTGTTGACTGTTCACTGATTACTGATCTACGGTCGCCAATGCCGCCATGGTTCTGCGTCGCCGTTGAACAGGAGGATGCCCCCCTGGCCGTCGGCGACGACGCCGAATGAACTTTGCCACAGGCTGCTGACGCCGTAAGCATACGGCCCGGCGGTCGCAAAGCGGCCTAACGAATACAATTGCACCCGCGCGTTCGGCGCCGGCTCGACGATGCCCAGATATTTCTCGCGGCGCGGGATAGATTGTGTGGCGAACCACAGCCGTCCCTGGCCGTCCACGGCGAGAGCATCTTCAAGGCGCGGGGCTTCCAGGCCGGTCGCCGGGCCGAGGTCAATCCGGCGCAGGCTTCCGGTCTCGGCCAGTTGACTCACTCCCCAATCGTAGAGCGCGCCATAGCCGGGCCGCGCCTGCCACACCAGCCACACGCTGCCATCGCCGGCAAAAGAGAAATTGATCACCGCGCCGGGCACGCCCTGCTCCCGGCTGTAGGTTTGCCAGCCGCCCGCGCGCAGAACGCTGACGCCCCCGATGGAGCCAACCCACACCTCGCCCGCCGGGCTGACCTTGACCACGTTGGCGGTGTTGTTCAACAAGCCATCACGGGAGCGCAGGACGGTTTGCTGGTCGTCGGCGAAAAGGGACAACTCCATCCCCACGTCGACCATCCACAGGCGTCCCTCCGGGTCAGCCACGCCCTGGCGGGCGTTGTGCGCCGGGATAACCTCCAGGCCCTCGGCTGTCACGCGCACCAATCCGCGCATCGGGCTTTGCTGAACCCAGGCCTCGGCGGCGTTGGCGGCCAAAACGCGCACTCCATCAGGAATATGCTTTTCCACACTGACCACGCCCGTCTGCAAGTCGAACCCATACAGAGCGCCTGTGAGCGCGTTGAGGCACCAGGCGCGCGCCTGGGGCAGGATCACTCGAACCTGGCCGGTGCAGCGCGCGCCGCCGACGGGCGTTGACCATCGGCCGGGCGGGAGGTCGGCGCGGAGACTGAGAGACTGGCTCAAAAGAAGGACGAGAGGCGGGGCCAGCCACATGGGTGTGACCCGGTGATGGCGGTAGGGGATGAGGCCCAGCGGCGCGGAGGCGACCATCCCCAGCAAAACAAAGTCCAGCCAGCGCGCGTTGTGATAGACAGCCAGGTAGAGAAGCAGGCTTAGCGCGGGGAGCAAAAACAGCGCGTCCCTGAGCGCCGTCGGGCGGCGCGCGCGCCGTTCACTCTCGATGAGCTCCAGGCCATCACGCGGGAGGGGACGCTGAAAGCCCCGCAGGCCCGGGTGCACCTCCGGGCTGGCGGCGCGGAGCGCAACCAGCATCACGCCCACGGCCATCAGCCCGCCGCCGGGGAGCCAGGGATTGGCCTGATACACGAGCGCCAGTTGCGACAGCCAGATGACGACCTGCGAGGCGACGAGGGCGATCAACAGCCACCGCCACCCGCGCGGGCGGACGAGTCCCCGGCGGCGCGCGTGGTGGAAGGCGCGCAGGCGGGCCAACGTGGCCAGCATCATCAACGCCGGCAACAGCCACGCCCAGTACAGGCTGATCCAGCGGGCCATGGAATGGCTGATAGCTTATGGCGAATGGCTGATAGCCGATAACTGATAGAGCTCTATGTCATCTACTACCTGCTATCCGCCATCCGCTATCCGCCATCTGCCATTTCAGTGGTGCAAAATCTGCGAGAGAAACATCCGCGTGCGCTCGTGCTGGGGGTTGTAGAAGAACTGGTCGGGCGGGCCTTCTTCGACGATCTTCCCGTTGTCGAAGAAGAAGATGCGGTCGGCCACCTCGCGGGCGAAGCCCATCTCGTGCGTCACAGCCACGATGGTGTAGCCGATCTTGGCCAGGTCGCGCATCACGTCCAGCACCTCCTTGATCATCTCCGGGTCGAGGGCGGAGGTCGGCTCGTCGAACATCATGATCTTGGGCTGCATCGCCAGGGACCGGGCAATGGCGACGCGTTGCTGCTGCCCGCCCGATAATTGACCTGGAAATTTGTGCGCCTGCTCGGGGATGCCCACCCGCTCAAGCAGTTCCATGGCGACCTGTTCCGATTTATCTTTGGGCCACCGCCGCACCCAGATCGGCGCGAGCGTGATATTTTGCATGACCGTCAGGTGGGGAAAAAGATTGAACTGCTGGAACACCAAGCCAGTCTCCATGCGGATC
>DAOTXG010000184.1:0-5546 GCA_034435515.1 Anaerolineales bacterium | reverse complement strand
CGGCTGGCGGTTCTGGAAGAACTCGCCGACGTTTATCAACTGCTGCGCGAGGGGCCGCAGGCCCTCGCGCTCTATCAGACTGCGCTTGAACGGTGGCGCAGCTTGACCGAGGCAGATAAAGTCATCGCGTTGCGCCTGCATCGCAAGATTATCCAGACCGTCTCGGACATCCGCTGGACCGTCAGACTGGCGCAACAGGCAGAGGCAGATCGGATTGGCATGGTCTCGCGGGCCAGCCTGGAAGCGGCCTGGCAACTGTTGGCGGGTCAGGCGCCGCACCGGGAAACGATCCGCCTCCTCAGGGCCCTCTCGGACGACTCCTGGCGCAATCGTCGTCCCCCAGATTGGGAGGCCGCCGAACGCTATGCTCAGGCCGCTCTGAGCGTGGCCGAGCAACTCAACAACCCGGTCGAAGTGTCCGCTACGCTCGGCATACTGGCGACTATCCATCAGGCGCGCGGCTCACTGCGCGAGAATTGCCGGGTCTCTCTCCAGCGATTAGCGCTCAGCGCCGAGGCCCATTTCGGCGACCTTCGCGAGCGGGTCGAAAGCCTGCGCGCGGCCGGCGGCGCCCTAATGTACGCGGGCGAATATGCGCAAGCCCTGCCTTATCTCCGGGAGGCGGAAAGCCTCGCCGCCCGGATGTATGCCATCGGCCAGCAGTTCAACGCGCTCTCCCTCCAGTGCCAATGCTGCTTCCGCCTGGATCGCTGGGACGAGGCGCTGGAGACTGAGACCCGATGGCGCTACCTGGAGCAGCGCTACTCCCGCGAACGAGTTGGCGTGACTTGATTCGCCATCGCGCTCAGCGCGAGCATCCACGCGTTGCGTGGCGACGTTGACCAGGCCCGTTCCTATCGCCAGGCGTCGTACGACTTTATGGTCGCGAATACGGCGCGGTTGGAACAGTGGCAACGCAATCAGCATTATTGAACGAGCCTGCCGTTGATGGCGGAGGGCGAGTTCGCCCTTGTCCGGCGACATTTGGCTCAGGCGCTTCAGACGCTCAGCTGGCCGACCGAATGGGGCTCGATGGGGAGCGACCTCGACGTGTATGCCATGCTGGCCGACGCCGCCACGCAACAGCGCGACGAGGCCGCATTGCGGCAGTACGCGCCTTTAGCCGAAGAATTGGCCGGGCGCTACGGTCACACCCTGTATCAGGCCATCGCCCATCGCGCCTGGGGTGTGGCGCACCGCCTGGCGGGCGACTATACGGAGAGCGAAGCGCGCCTGCAGAAAGCAATGGAGTTGTTCCAGCAACTGGACACCCGCTGGCAGATCGGGCGCACGTGGTTCGAGTGGGGTGAATTGAGGAAGGCGCAGAAGAATATGAGCCAAGCGCGCGATTACTTCCAACGCGCCCTCAGCGCGTTTGCAGAAATGCGCGCGGTTCCCGATGAAGCGCGCACACTTGCGATGCTCGAGTCTTTGAACTGATCGCCATGACGCTGGCTCACCGCCTCGCCGCCCTCGAAGCCTCCGGCCTGATCCACCTCGCGCAGGTCCAACCGGAAATCGAGTACCTCTTCCGGCATGCGCTGGTGCAGGAGGCCGCCTACGCTTCGATCTTGAAAGCCGACCGGCGCGTGCTCCATCACGCGGTGGGTGAGGCATTGGAACGTTTGTATCCAGATCGGCTCGCTTCGCGCGGCCTCGCGCCGCTGTTGGCCCGGCACTTTACGGAGGCCGGGCAGGTGGACAAAGCCGTCGATTACTGGCTCCTGGCTGGAGATCAAGCGCGGCGAGTCTTTGCCACTCAGGAAGCGATTGACGCCTACCAACGCGCGTTGACTCTGCTGAAAGAAGACGGCGACCTCGAACGCGCCGCCCGCACCCTGATGAAATTGGGGCTGACGCACCACATCGCCCTCGACTTCCTGCGCTCACGCCAGGCTTATGAGGAAGGCTTTGCGCTGTGGCAACACGTGATGGTGACGGCGTCCACTGCGACCGCGGATGTCCCGCCTGCGCCCCACCCCTTGCGGCTGGATACGCTTGACCCGACTACCCTCGATCCGGCCATGGCCTACGTCACTCCAAGCATCCGGGTGATTCAACATCTCTTCAGCGGTCTGGTAGAACAAAGTTTCGATCTGGAGGTCGTGCCGGCGGTGGCGCGCGGCTGGGAAATCTCGGAGGACGGACTCCAGTATCGCTTTCATCTGCGGGAGGATGCTCGCTGGAGCGACGGCGTGCGGGTGACCGCCGCCGACTTTGAGTACGCCTGGAAGCGGATACTGGCCCCAGCCACCCGCTCACCCATTGCCAGCGGGTTCTTCGACATCCGAGGCGCCAAAGCCTTTCATCAGGGCGAAACCTCTGACCCGGTGGAGGTGGGCGTGCGGGCGCTGGACGACGTGACACTGGAGGTCATCCTCGAGGAACCGGCGGGCTATTTCCTTCAGCTGTTGGCGACTGGGAGTTGGCCAGCGCCGCGCCACGTGGTCGAAGCACACCCCACCGACTGGGCCGAGCCAGGTCGCCTGGTCAGCAACGGGCCATTTATCCTGGAGTCCTGGGAGCGAGGCCAGCGGCTGGTGTTGACCCGCAACCCGGCCTATGCCGGACGGTTCACCGGCAACGTGCAGCGAGCCGAACTGTACTTCGACCAATCCGACATGCTGGCGCTGTACGAGGCAGACCAACGGGACATCGCGCTTCACATCCACTTCAAGTGGTCCCCACCAGAGCGTGAGCACGCGCTTCAACGATATGTCGGGGAATATATGCTCAGCCCGGCGCTCTGGGTTTCTTACCTGGGCTTCGACGTAACCCAACCGCCCTTCCACGATGCCCGGGTGCGACGGGCGTTGGCCATGGCTGCCGATCGAGAGAAGTTGGTGAGCGTGGCGCTGCACGGCGAGGTTTTTCCGGCGACGGGCGGACTGACGCCGCCCAATATGTTCGGCCACTCCCCCGGGATTGCCCTCCCCTACGATCCGGACCGGGCGCGGCGCAGCCTCGCCGAAGCGGGCTACCCTGGGGGCCAGGGATTTCCGGCTGTATTCACATGGATACCCACAACCCCCGCATTTCGACTCTTTCGGGAGATGTTCCGCTATCTGCAAGCGCAGTGGCGGGAGCAGTTGGGCCTCGAAATCACCGTTGAGCCAATGGAGGGCGCGGAGGCCGGAGCATATTACGACCAATTGAGAGAAGCGCCGCCGTCCCTGTTTCTCGCTCCCTGGCTCCTTGACTATCCTGACCCGGATAACATCCTGCGGCTGGGTTCATTCAGGAGTTACACCCGCTGGCGAAACGAGACCTACGACCGCCTGCTGGAAGAGGCCCGGCGAACGATGGACGCCGACGCGCGCCTCCAGAAGTACCAGCAGGCCGACCGCCTCCTCGTGGAAGAAGCGGCGGTCGTGCCGCTCAGTTACCAGTGGCATCACGCGCTGGTGAAGCCGTGGGTGAAGAGGTTCTTCGTTACGCCCACCACCATGTATTTCCTGCGCGACGTTATCCTTGAGCCGCACTAAATCTCAGAGCCTGTTTGAAAATGCTCAAAGCCCGCGTCCTCGCGGGCGCGCCCAACCGCGAGGACGCGGTTGGGGAGCATTTATTAAACAGCCTCTCAGCGGCTCCCCGTCCGCGTCCCTTCGGCTTCTCCTTCGCCCTTCGACTCTCGCTCAGGGTCGCTCAGGACGTGGCTCAGGCAACGCACTGAGCCTGTCGAAGTGGCAGGCCGGGCGGACGGCCCGCGCCCCAAAGGGGGTGCTTCGCGAGGGAAGCGGACGAGGAGCACTTGTGAGTAATCACCAGAATTATGAGGGCCGCCTCTTTTGTGCGATAATCGGAACAGTCCTACCCCGGCTGAACGGCGGAGGTGAACGATGCTGACCACAGAAGAACGTGTTGACCGACTGGAAGTGCTGATTGTGGCCTATTTGACCAGGCAAAGCATCTACGCCGTGGGGATGGGCGACGAAACCATGCCGGTCCTCAACCTGGAGCAACTTGCGGCTGGCCGTCCGTCCTGACGCAGATCGCTGCCAGGCTTAGGCGCAGAGCCGCACTTATCCCCTGTTACTCGTCACCCATCACTTGTCACTCTCTACCCACCTCACCGCCCTCGAAGCCTCCGGCCTCATTCGCCTGGCGCAGATCGAGCCGGAGCTCGAATATCTCTTCCGGCATGCGCTGCAGCAGCAGGCGGCTTACGAGACGCTGCTGAAAACCGAGCGCAAACGGCTTCACCTCGCCGTAGGGGAAACACTGGAACGCACTTACCCCGCCCAAAGCGATGAACTGGCCGCCACGCTGGCCTATCATTTCGGGCTGGCCGAGGCGCACGAAAAGGCGCTGGACTGTTTCACGCGCGCCGCCAACCGGGCGCGGACCATCTACGCCAACGACGAGGCGGTAGCCTTCTATCGCGCAGCGATTGAGCAGGCGGACCTCCTGTCGTGCGCCGACGCCGCCTCGCCCGACCGTTGGAGCGCGCCGATGGCGCAATTGTATGAGCGACAGGGCGATGTACTGGAAGTAATGGGCAAACTCGATGAAGCCAAGACAGCGTATGGGGCGGCATTGAAGCACGCGCCGGAGTCTGACCGCATTGCGCGGGCGCGCCTCCAGCGCAAGATCGGGCGCGTGTGGGGCGTCCAATTTCGTCACTCGGAGGCCGCCGGAGCGTTTGAACTGGCCGAGCAAGCGCTCGGCGCAGAGCCGAACGCGCCTGTTGTCGAGTGGCGACAGGAGTGGATTCAAATCCAACTGGATCGGATGCGGTCACTTTACTGGCAGGGCCAATGGCGCGAAATTGCCCGGCTGGTCGAGCAAACCCAGCCCGTTCTCCAGCAATATGGGACGCCCGCCCTGCGCTTCTATTTCTACGACAGCCTGATTTCGGTGGACGAGCGGCGCAACCGCTACGTCATCTCGGAGGACGTGCTCGGCTACGCGCGGGCGATGCTGGCCGCCGCGCAAGAGTCAGGCGAACTGCGCCTGATTGGGGAGGGCCATTTTCAGTTGGGCTTCTGCCGGCTGGTGCACGACGACTTCGACGAGGCCGAAGAACAGCTGCGCGCCGCCGAGGCCATCCTGCGGCGCACGGGCGATGTGCTTTACCTGGCCTTTGTGCTCACGTACTGGAGCATCTTGTATCGGCGGCGCGGCCAACCCGACGCGGCCCGACCCTATATCCTGCAAGCGCACGCTGCAACGCAGGCGAACAAAATCGCCCCCCACCTGGCCGTGGCCGAAGGCAACCTGGCGTGGCTTTGTCTTCGGGAACAGAGGTTGGCCGAAGCGCGGGGGCATGGGCTGGCGGCGATTGAACTGTGGGCGCGGTCATCCTTCGACTATCCCTTTCACTGGATCGCATACCTGCCGTTGATCGCCGTGGCCGTGCGCAACGCTCAGATTGCCGAGGCCGTTCAGTACACGCGCGCGCTGCTGGAGCCGACGCAGCAACGCTTACCCGACCCACTGGATACACCGCTGGCGCAGGCGGCGCAGTTCTACGAGCAGGGTCTGCTAGAATCAGCGCGGTTATGTCTGGGACAGGCCCTCGCCGCAGCAGAGCAAATGCGCTACCT
>DAOTXG010000183.1:0-10400 GCA_034435515.1 Anaerolineales bacterium | reverse complement strand
GGCGCAAAGGCGCGGGCAGCCTTTTGTTTCCCACGCGCCTATTGGACGCTGACCACCACCGGCCCACTGACGTTCTCCCAGTCGCCCCCGCCCCGGCAATCCTTGAAGGGCGAGAAACACATCGAGACGTAGAGCGCGTAGAAGCCGGGCAGGCCGATGACCACGTTGTCCCGGTGCCGGAACGTGGCGTCGAGGCCCAGCCGGCCCTCAGGCGCGAAGTTCCCATCCCAACTGGTGTGGAACAGTCCCCCATTGCCGTCGGCTGGGTCAAGGTCAATCGCCACGACGCCTAACACGCCGTAGAGGACTGACTGGCCGGTGGTGTTGGTCAGGTCAAAAGTGAGCCAGATCGGCTTGTTGACCGGGAAGGTCGTGTTTCCGGCCTCCAGGCTGAGGACACCTGTGACTCCGTGAGCGCTTCCACCTGGGGCGCTGACCGGGCCGGTCTGCGGAATGGGAGTCGGCCCGCTGGGCGTATCGGTTGTGTCGGGTACACGCGTGGGTCTGGGCTGGGGCGTGGTCGTGTGCGTCGCCGTGGGCGCCGGGGTGTCGGTGGGCGGGGAAGTCGCCGTCGGCGTCTCGGTATCCGTAGGCGCTGTAGTCTCTGTTGCCGTATTGGTCGGGGGCGAAGTGTTAGTGGCGGGCGGCGCGCTAGTCGGGGTAACTTGAACTGCCGGCGGCAGGAATGGGGTGACCGTTGGCGCAGGAGGGGACGCTGCCGGACGGGCGCAACTTACCAGCATGAAGCCAACCAGCAGGAGACTCCAGCCGGCCTGGGAGAGCAGGGAATGGCGCATGTGACGTGTCCTTGCAGACGGAGCGAAGTCTGCTTGTGAACCAGTATAACACGAGCAAATGCTTGCCGCATGAACCCTGGAAGGGCGTGCGCCCGCCAACGTTGTCAGGCGACCCTGTTCTGCCGCAGTTGCACTGCGGCCAGACCGCTGTCAGCAGTGCAGCTGCTGACAAACTTGCCTGCACACCAGGGCAGATTTGCGCTTGACTTGCCTTCCCCCTGCCGCTAGAATCATAGGTGACAACGCGGGTGTAGTTCAGTGGTAGAACGCTTGCCTTCCAAGCAAGATATCGTGGGTTCGAGTCCCATCACCCGCTCCTCTGGTGAATGGCAGATGGCGAATGGCAGATAGCCGATGGCTTATGATGCAGACCATCTTCTATCTGCCATTTGCGGAGAACATCGGCCGTTCTGTTACGGTGTGGGCTGGGGTGTGAATAATATGGTGTAGGGGGCCGGAAAAGACTTTTCCCAAATTCTGCTGTCAACGAATGATCAACGAATAAACGAATATGTGCGCCACCATTCGTTTATTCGTTTCGTATTCGTTGACAGAGCAGCGCGAAAAAATTTACCTGGATCGCTATATTCTATTGACGCGGGCTGGGCATTGATGGAAGCCATGAACCAGAGCGACAGCTGACAATGGCTATAGGGGTTAAGAAAATGATTTTGACTCGGCGTCAACGGATGCAAAACGGATAATCGGATTTATCGCGCACTATCCGTTTATCCGTTTCGTATCCGTTGACACCCGACTCAAAAAGCAAATCTTAACCTCTATAGAAGTTCGACTTGACTCCTAGCCCAAGCGGGCTATACTCCCTGGCAACCCAGGGCGCTCGTCAACGCGGTGGGGCGCGGCAGGGGATCGGGGGGCCTGTGACGACCAACCGATCCGAGCCGTTCGCAATCATCGCGGGCGGCTCGGTTTTGTTTTGCGGCTGGTGAACAAGGCACGCTCGCGTGCCCACTCTGCCACGAAAAATCATATTGAGCAAGAGGTGGAGCGGCTGGGCGGGCTAGGCAACTGAGCCACGAGGTCAAGTTCCTCTACCGGGTGGGCTGCGGCGGCGGAACCAGGCCCAGTTGCTGCATCAGGGCCAGCTGGTCAAAAAGGTGCCAGAATTCCACAATTTTGCCCTCCTGGATGCGCTGGACGAAAAACGCGCTGATCGCAACCTGCTTGCCCGTCGGGGGAAGACCCTGAAAGTCGCCGCTGTGGGTGCCCCGCCAAGTATAGCGGGTCATAACCTTATCCCCCTCGGCGATTTGGTCTTCCATCGTGAACTGTCTGTCGCTAAAAGCTGCGCTGAACATGCTAATCCCTTGCAGAAGTGCCTCGCGATTCAGCGAGTCAGTCGAGCTGGCACGATGAGCCACGGGGTCAGGCGCCAACACCTCCTTCAAAGCGGCCTGGTCGTTGGCTGCGTGGGCTTCGACGTAACGGCGCACAATGGCTTTGTTTTCTTCGGTTGTCACGGTGAAGTTCTCCTTTTGTATGTGTGCTGATATTTGGGTCTCGATTGGTACCGATGACATCCTCATTATCACAAAATTTGCCCGCGACTTCATCCGTGCGCGCACGGATTCACATACGTATTTCCGCCCTACGTGCGACGCAGTGCAGCGTTTCTATCAACTCAGACAGCCATTTTGTTCACGCACGCGCTGTCTTATTCGCTTGACTTCCCCAGTCCGGTTTCAATCGCCCAGCGCACAATTTGGGCGCGCTTGGTGAACCCCAGCTTGGACAGGATGTTGGCGATGTGTGTTTCGACGGTGCGCTTGCTCACGACCAATTCGTCCGCAATCTCCCCATTTGACTTACCCTGCGCGATCAGTGCTGCGACTTCGCGCTCACGTACGGTCAATTCATCCGGCTTTTTCCGGGTCCCTTGTGCTGCTGCCGCTTGGAGTGGCAGGTTTTGTGCGTACTCCACTGCCTGCTCAAGGGAGAGTGCGCGCCCTGCCGCCTGCTCCGTCTGGAACTCTGTCTCAGTGAGCTTGGCGCGGACGAGCGCGAGATAATGTTCATACTCCATGCGTGTGGCCGCCCACGCGGTTGCGATGCGCTGCCCGCCAATCGCAACGGCGGCGGCGAATAAGCGCGCACCCGCGGCCGGCAAGCCGCATACGACGGCCATGGCGGCGAAGCCAATGAGACATTCCGCTACACCCGGAGTGTTGTGTTGGGCCTGGTGCGCCGCCAGACTCTCGCTGAAAAGAGCGTGGGCGCGCTCAACATCGCCGAGATGCAGGCGGGTGTGTCCCAGATTGTGCAAAGCGGATGCCAGATCGCGCACAGCGCCGAGTTCGCGCAGAAGGGAGAGGCTTTCCTCATAAGCGGTCTGCGCCTGGGCGTAATTCTGCTCGCAGCGCGCCAGATCGCCTGAGAAGTTGAGCGCCATCGCAAGCCGGTACGCGTTTCCCGATGCGCGGAGCAGCGGCAGGCCTTCGTCCAGCAAGGCGCGGGCTTCATCATATTTGCCAAGCGACATCGCTGAAAAGCTGGTATAACTCAACTCCAGGCCTAATTGGTACGAGTCCCCTGACTCGCGAATCAGTTGAATGATCCGCTTACGAGCAGTGAATTCGGTTTGATATTCACCCCCTGCCCGTGCAGCGTGAGCGTGACCAGCCAGGGCCCATTTGAGGGCCGACTTGTCCTCGTCGCCCGCAGCTTCGGCTAAGATCGCGGCCTCCTGCCCATACCTCATTTGCGCCGCGGTATTGCCTCGGAACCCTGCCAGTAATACCGCATAGGCGAGGGCATTGGCATGGACCACCAGGGAAATTCCCTTGTCCGTCTGCGCCAGCAGCCGCTCAACCCAGGCCAGCCCTTCTTCCACATAGTCACGTATCGTCCAGAATGGATAGATGGCATTGGCGATTCGCAGCCCCGCCTCGATGCGATCGCTTTTCAAGCCGTCGCTCTCCAGCGCCCAGGCCAGGGCGGCCCGAACATTGTCGTATTCGTCTTCCAGCCAGTTCAACCACAGTTGTTGGTGTGGCCCGCTGAGCTTCAGGGCCGTTTCCTCTGTCAACCTGAGGAAGCAGTGGAGATGCCGGTCGTGTGTCGCCGACCATTCACCAGAAGCCATCAGCTTCTCTTGGGCGTACTGCCGGATCGTCTCAAGCAGAGCATAGCGCGCCTCGCCGCGCTGGAGCGTTTGGGCCACGACGAGCGATTTGTTGACCAGCGAGGACAGTAGCTCAAGCACCTGTTCGCGTTCAACCCCTCCTCCGGCACAGATGGTTTCGGCGGTTGCCAGCGAACATCCCCCCGCAAAGACCGACAGCCGCCGCAGCACAACCTGCTCTGGCGCGGAGAGTAAATCGTGACTCCAGTCCATAGCGGCGCGCAGGGTGCGATGGCGCGGGTCCGGCTCGCTTCGTTGTCTTGAGATAAGCAGGTTGAAACGGTCATCGAGATGCTCCGCGATTTCCTGGATAGTTAATACGTTGGAACGGGCGCTGGCTAATTCCAGCGCAAGGGGCAAACCGTCCAGCCGGCGGCAAATTTGGACGGTTATCACAGCGTTTGCAGTCGTAATGATGAAATTTGGCAAGACAGCGCGCGCCCTCTCGACAAACAGATGAACGGCGTCATATTGCATTAAGTCTTGCGGGTCGCTTGCAAACTCTGCGCCAGTAGAAGGCCAGGCGAGTCCGGAGACAGGATAAATCGTTTCGCCGGCAATAGCGAGGGGTTCGCGGCTGGTTGCCAGAATTCGCAGTTCAGATGTCTGTGAAAGAATCTGTTGCGCCAGTTGAGCACAGTCGGCAATCAGATGCTCGCAGTTGTCCAATACGATCAGCATCTCTTTCCACTGCACATGATTCAACAGGGACTCAAGGGCCGGCTGTTCTCGCGCATGAGGTATGCCGAGTGTCTGCGTTATGAGCCGCGGCACAAGCGCTGGATCACGGAGCGATGTAAGCTCCACCAACCAAACACCATCTTTGAAGTTGTCGCTTACCGTGTTCGCAACTTGCAAGGCAAGCCGCGTCTTGCCGCAGCCACCCGGGCCGGTCAGGGTCAGAAGGCGTGTATCAGCCAGTAATCGCTTGACCTCGGCCATTTCCCGTTCCCGGCCGATAAATCGGGTCAGTTGGACAGGGAGATTATGGGGCACAACTTTCACCTGCTCCCGGAAAATGTGAAACCATAAGTTAGCAGGATCATGGGGAGATTAAAAAGGTTCTCGTTTCACCAAGAGTATATCTTAATTTGGTTGCATTTCAATCGAAAACCTATTTTTTCACGGCGTCGGCATCGGAGCGGGCTTGATCATATGCCAGTCATTGCGCGAAAACCGATTGAAATCGGCGGCTGAAACAGGGAAACCTGCTAAAGCAGGTTCAGCGCGTTGCGCAGTTTCAGTTGCGAAATTCTTTTCGCGGATCGGCGCCGATGACCAACGCGCCCTTACTAATCCTGTATCAGCGGCAGATAGACCGGGTACAGTTGGCTGGCGACGACCAGCGTTACCGGGACGACCACGGGTGATACACCGGCGGCCTGGACGGTCAGCATGGCCTGGTATGTTCCTATACTCAAGCCAGTTGGGTCAACGTCGAGTTGAAGCGAGTCGCCGCTCACCCGCGCCTTGAGCCAGGCGGCGTCGCTGCTGACCTGCAGCCCGGAGGCCGGGCAATCCCGATGCGCCTGCAACGACTGCGCCGGAGGGGGAGCGCCATTGATTGTAGCGAGGAAGAGGGCCGTGCTGGGAGAGACGCTCAACGAGCCGGGGGAGGTCTGCCCTTCGGCGAGGGCGGAGAACTGCCCGCTTCCATTGGTATAGCGCACCCAGACGCCCTGCCCGCGATAGTTGCCGCCCGGCACGGCCCAGGTGATCGTCGAACTGACCGGCTGCGGCGCGGTAAAAATGGAAACCGCGTCCACGTACACATCGGCTGGGCCGCTGCGCCAGAACTGAAAGGTGAGAAACGTCTCGCTCGCGGGGAAGGTGAACGGGAGGGGGAATTCCTGATATTGGTTGGGGGCAGTGAAGTCCGTCCCCTTGAGGCTGAGGGTCGCGCCGCTGGTGGCCGAAACCCGCGCGACCTCGCCCGTCGGGGTGTTATCGTTGACCTTGAGCCGCACGTAGGCCGTCAGCGGGACATCCTTGAAGAACTCAGTCGTCCACACCCACGCCGACGACTCGCCGCTGCCGGGATACAGGTGGAAAGCCGTCCCTCCCCACGCGGCGGGGTCGTTGACTTTCTCGCCGTTGCCCCACAGCAGGCCGAACGTCCCGAAGGTGTCGTCGGCAAGCCAACCCAGGCTAAACTGCGCCAGGGGTAGCGCGCCGCCATTCAAGCCGTAGAGCGTGACCTGTGATTGCGCGGTGCTCATTTGCGCCGCGCCAAGCTCGGCGAGCGGCAGATTGGTGCCGAGGTAAATCGTGTCGCTCACGGTGAGGGTGCGACTGAACACGTCGCGCGTCCTGACGTAGACGGTCCGCCAGCCCTCACCCGCCTCCAACGTCCACAGTGCTTCAGCCGTATATGGTGGCCAGGCGGCGTTGGCGAAACAAGCGTCGTTGCTCACCAGCATTTGGGTCGCGGCCCCAAATCCGGCAAACCCACCCCCGCTTGCGCGGTCGTAGATATACAGACTCACGGTCGGAGTGGTCGTGGTGAGGGCTTCGTTCTCGATGATGACCGGCGGGTAAACCGCATCGCTGCCAAAATCCTGGGTGACATAGCCCCGCCCGTCGCCCTCGCGCCGGTAGTAGCCGAGGCCGATCTCGCGCGAGTTCGGATCGAGCAGACTCGCTCGATGGCCGGGGCTGTTCATCCATCCCTCAATGGCATACTCCGGCGTGACGTAGCCGCAGAAGGCGTTTTCGGCCCCGCTGAAGCCCTTGTAGCCCCAAAAGAGCGCGCGAGTACCGGGCCAATTGCCCTGAGTGTCCTGATGACCGCAATAGGGATCAGGGCGGTTTTCCACCGAGTCCCACGAGAACCAGCGGGCAGCGTGGGTGAGTTGCTGGTTCCAGCGCAGGGGCGGCGCGCCGTTCTGACGGCGGGCCAGATTGCCCAGGTAGACGGTGCGCGCTTCGTCGTAGAGCAAGGCCGGCGTCTGGAGCGTCGGGTCGTAGCCGCTTTGGGCCTGAGCGGTGGAGGCCGCCAGCGCGGCGAGCAAGAAAAGATGGACGAGTATGCGCCGTTTCACGCCGGCAGTTTACGTGCGACGCACTTCTATACTGCGCGCGGGCATAAATCGCGATTTTTCTGCTCCCGCCGGATTTGTAATCCGGCGGCGGATTGCAAATCCGCCGCGAGCGGTGTGGTTGGCACAAAGCTCAGTTTGTTCCCGTATGAAGTATAAAGTGCATCGCACGTCGAGGCAGTCAAGCTGCGGGCGCTCTCAATTCCTCATCAAATTCCTCAACACCGTCTGCAAAATCCCCCCGTTCTTGTAGTAATCCACGTCCACCGGCGTGTCCAGCCGCGCAATCGCCTTGAATTCGGTCCGCCGTCCTTCGACATCGGTGGCGATGACGGTCAACTCCTGCCGGGGCTTGATGTCGTCCGTGATGCCGAGGATGTCGAACGTCTCGCGCCCCGTGAGGCCCAGGCTGTCCGTGTTCTGGCCCTCCTTGAACACGAGCGGGAGGACGCCCATGCCCACCAGGTTGGAGCGGTGGATGCGCTCAAAGGATTCGGCAATGACGGCCTTCACGCCGAGCAGGAGCGTGCCCTTCGCCGCCCAGTCGCGCGACGACCCTGTGCCATACTCCTTGCCCGCCAGGACGATGAGCGGCGTGCCTTCGGCCTTGTATTTCTGCGCGGCGTCGTAGATGTTCATCTTCTCCGGCTGACCACTGTTCGCTGTTGACTGTTTACTGAAATACAGCGTATTGCCGCCTTCTTCCCCGCCCAGCAGCAGGTTCTTGATGCGGATGTTGGCGAACGTGCCGCGCGTCATCACCCGGTCGTTGCCGCGCCGCGTGCCGTACTGGTTGAAGTCCCTCGGCTGCACCCCGCGCTCGACGAGATATTGGCCCGCCGGGGAGTCTTTGGCGATGTTGCCCGCCGGCGAGATGTGGTCGGTGGTGATGCTGTCGCCGAAGACGCCCAGCACGCGCGCCCCGCGAATCTCCTGGAGCGAATCAATCTCCAATCTCAAATCCTCGAAGAACGGCGGCTGTTGGATGTAGGTCGAGTCGGCGTTCCAGCCGTACAGGTCGCCGCCGCTGACCGGGATCGCATTCCAATCGGGGTTGCCGTCGAAGACGTTGCCATAGGAGCGGCTGAACATCTCGGGGTCAATCGCCGCCGCAATCGCCTCGGCGATTTCCTTCTGCGTCGGCCAGATGTCGCGGAGGTACACCGGCTGGCCGTCCTTCCCCACGCCGAGCGGCTCGGCGCTGAGGTCAATGTCGGTTGTGCCCGCCAACGCGTAGGCGACGACGAGCGGGGGCGAGGCCAGGAAGTTCGCCTTCACCTGCGGATGGACGCGGCCCTCGAAGTTGCGGTTGCCGGAGATCACGGCGCTCGCCACCAGGTTGCCCTCGGTCACGGCCCTGGCGACCGGTTCGGGCAGCGGGCCGGAGTTGCCGATGCAGGTGGTGCAGCCGTAGGCCGCGATGTTGAAGCCGAGCTGCTCCAGCTAGGGGAGCGCGCCGGACTTCCGGAGATACTCGGTGACGACCTTGGAGCCGGGGGCGAGGCTGGTCTTGACGAAGGGCTTGACCGTCAAGCCTTTTTCAACCGCCTTCTTGGCGACCAGCCCTGCGCCCAACATGACCGAGGGATTGCTGGTGTTGGTGCAGGAAGTGATGGCGGCGATGACAACCGCGCCGTGGCTGATAGCCGATGGCTGATGGCCGATGGCTAATGGCTGTTCGCCGTTGCCGAAATTGACGGCTACAGTTTTGGTTAATTCCGATTCGACTAAACCGTAGCCGCGCTCTTTGACCGGCGCAGTGAGGGATTTGCGGAAGGCGGCCTTGAGGTCTTTCATCGGCACGCGGTCTTGGGGGCGCTTCGGCCCGGCGAGGGACGGCTCGACGTCGGCGAGATTTAACTCCAGCGTATCCGTAAAGACGGGATCGGGGGTGGCGTCGGTGCGGAACAGGCCCTGCTCTTTGGCGTAGCGTTCGAGCAGGTCGGCGGAGGCCGCGCGCCCGGTGCGGCGCAGGTAGCGCAGCGTCTCGTCGTCGGTCGGGAAGAAGCCGCAGGTCGCGCCGTATTCGGGGGCCATGTTGCCAATCGTCGCGCGGTCGGGCAGGGACATGGACGAGAGGCCTGTGCCGTAGAACTCGACGAACTTGTCCACCACACCCTTCTTGCGGAGCATCTGCGTCACGGTGAGGACCAGGTCGGTCGCGGTCACGCCGTCGCGCAGTTCGCCGTAGAGCTTGAAGCCGACGACTTGCGGCGTGACCATGTAGAGCGGCTGCCCAAGCATCACGGCCTCGGCCTCGATGCCGCCCACGCCCCAGCCCAGCACCCCGAGGCCGTTGATCATCGTCGTGTGCGAGTCGGTGCCGACGAGCGTGTCGGGGAAGAGCACCCGGCCTCCGCTTGCGCCCCGCTCCGCGGGGTCGTCCTCCGGCTTGCTCAGCACGCCCTGCGCCAGGTATTCCAGGTTGACCTGGTGCACGATGCCGGTCGCGGGCGGGACGACGCGCAAGTTGTCGAACGTCTGCGCGCCCCAGCGCAGGAACTCGTACCGTTCGCGGTTGCGCTCGAACTCCAGCTGCGCGTTGCGCAGGAGCGCCAACTCGCTGCCGAAGTAATCTACCTGCACCGAGTGGTCAATCACCAAATCCACCGGGACGAGCGGGTTGATCTTCTTCGGGTCGCCGCCCAGGCGTTTCATCGCGTCGCGCATCGCGGCCAGGTCCACGATGCACGGCACACCGGTAAAGTCCTGCATGACCACGCGGGCAGGGAGGAAGGGCAGCTCGCCCCCTTCCCCCGCCGCCGGAGAGGGCGACCACTGCGCCAGGCGTTTCACGTCATCCTCGGCGACGAGGTAGCCGTCGCAGTTGCGCAGGACGGCTTCGAGCAAAATCTTGATCGAGAAGGGGAGCCGGTCGAGATGGGGCGCGATGTCCGCGCTCGCCAGGCGGTCGAGGCGGTAGATAGAGTAATCGCCGAGGCGGGCGCGCGCGCCGAAAGAGTTTTTGATTTTTGCTTTCGCGGACATAGGGTTTATCCTTTCGAGATGGATTATAGCACCCGCGCGAAGGTCATCAATGGCGCGGCGGCGAGGGCAGCCATCGGGAAAAGCGATTAACGACGCGGCCCGCCGGAAGCGGGGGGAACTTCACGGCGGGCCTGATTGTCAGGCCAGCCCCGCAGGGCTGACCAGAAGCGCGCCCAGGGGGGTACATGACTCGCTTTTCCACTCGGAGGGGGGAGGCGCGCTTAATTGACAAAATAGGCTGTGCGGGTGAGGAATAGATGAAAAGAGGTTAAATAGCGGATAAGAGAGAGGGTTAACAATTTTGCGTAGATTTGGTCAACGAGTGAAGTGGCTTGGAGCCCAGCGTTGGGGAACGCTGATTCCGCTGAAAAAACGCTGATTGCGCTGATTTTCTTTCTAAGTGCAGTCAAGAAAGTATCACAGGTGAGCGCCCTG
>DAOTXG010000182.1:0-14955 GCA_034435515.1 Anaerolineales bacterium | reverse complement strand
AGGATGTTCTGCGCAGTCTCTTTGCCGAGGTAGTGGTCAATACGATAGACCTGCCGCTCGCGGAAGGCGGCGTGAACCTGCTGGTTGAGCGCGTCCGCGGAAGCCCCGTCGGTGCCGAAGGGTTTCTCGATGATGATGCGCCGCGCTGCGCCGTCGACCTCGGCGGCCATGCCGGCGCCGCCCAGGTGGGTGCAGACCGGGCCGTAGTATTCGGGCGCGGTGGCCAGGTAATACAGCCTGTCTACTTGGCCGCCTTCGATGCTCTCCAAAAACGCCTCCAGCGCCGTGAAGTCCTCAGCCGCGCCCAGGTCGCCCTTGTGGTAATACAGGTTGGCGGCGAATTTGTCCCACAGCGCCGCGTCCCAATCTTTGGGGGCAAACTTGCCCAGCGCCTCGCGCAGGATGCTATTAAATTCGTCGTGCGTATAGGGCCGGCGGGCGTAGCCCACGATGCGCGCGCCTGCCGGCAGGCGGCCCTTCTTGAACTGGTTGAACAACGCCGGGATGAGTTTGCGCTGGGTCAGGTCGCCCGACGCGCCGAAGATGACGAGGGTGGGGGAATGTTCAGGCATAGGACTGTTCATCTTCGTAAAACGTAATGCGTAAAACGTAAAGGCAGGCCCTTACGTTTTACGTTTCACGCTCTACGCTTCACGCTTTACGCCTTCTTCACCGCATGTCCGCCGAACTTGTTCCGCATCGCGGCCAGGAGTTTGGCTGCATAGCTCTCCTCCTGGCGGCTGACGAAGCGCATCATCAGCGAGAGGGTGATGACTGGCGCGGGCACGTCGAGGTCAATCGAGTCGAACACCGTCCAGCGGCCCTCGCCGGAGTCCGGCACGTAGCCCTTGAGGCTGCTGAGTTCCTGGTCTTCGTTCAGCGCGTCGGCGGTCAGGTCGAGCAGCCAGGAGCGCACCACGCTCCCGTGCTGCCAGATTTTGGCGATCTGGCTCATATTCAGGCCGAACTCCTTCTTGGCTTTCATGATTTCGAAGCCTTCGGCGTAGGCCTGCATCATGCCATACTCGATGCCGTTGTGCACCATCTTCACGTAATGCCCCGCGCCGTGCGGTCCCACGTGGCCCCAGCCTTTGTCTTTGCCGGGGGCGAGCGTCTCGAAGATGGGGCGCAGTTTCTCGACCGCTTCTTTGTCGCCGCCGATCATCATACTATACCCCTCGGTCAGCCCCCAAATGCCGCCGCTCGTCCCCACGTCCACGTAATGCAGGCCCCTGGCTTTGAGCGCCTCGGCGCGGCGGATGTCGTCCTTGTAGTTGGTGTTGCCGCCGTCAACGATAGTGTCGCCCGGCGTGAGCAAGCCCGCCAGGATGTTGAGGGCGTCCTCGGTGGCGGCCCCGGCCGGGAGCATCACCCAGCCGACACGCGGCGCAGGAAGTTTGGCCATCACTTCCGGCAGGGTGTAAGCCGGGATCAGGCCAACCTCGGCGGCGATCTGGTCAGTCACTTCGCGGCTGCGGTTGAAGCCAACGACGCGATGGCCGCTCTTCGCCAACCGGCGGGCCATGTTCCCGCCCATCTTGCCTAAGCCAATGATTGCGATGTCCATAGGTCTCTCCTTTTTTCAATCTCTAAATCTCACATTCCCCTACCATACACTCATTTGGCAGAATCCCCAACTCGCGCGTGACCGCCCCACGTTGATAAAGTCTGGCAATGCCCCTGAGCCGTTACACCTCTGCCCGGCCCGATTGACAACCCGCCAGAGGGGGCTAGAATGGGCGCGATTATTTCCCGTCTGGAGGCTGATTCCGTGCAAACTTGTGGCGTCTGTAATACTCAATCGGGTGATACCGTGCACCTCTGCCCGCGCTGCGGGTCGGATTTGCGAGAGCATTCCCTGACCGCCCGCGCGCGCCTGAAGATGCAGCAGAACGACCGCGTAAGCGAGATCCGCCTGTCGGTTTCGCACGACTGCTGTCCGGCGTGCGCGGCGGCGCAGGGGGCCTACCCCAAAGACCGGGTCCCCATCTTGCCTATCGAGGGCTGCTCGCACGGCCTGGGCTGCCGGTGCTATTATGAGCCGGTGCTGACGGAGATTTACCCCTGAGGGCCTGTCGGCCCTGTGACGCACTGGCGGCGGGACGCACTGGCGTGCATCACTACGAGCGTTGCGGGGGACGCACTGGCGTGCGTCACTACAAGCGTTACGCGACGGCGCAAAAAGGCCCGCTCACAGAGCGGGCTTTTTAATCAGGGTTGGAGGTGGTCAAAGGTCTGCCAGGCGCTGCCGGACGTAGTCGAGCGCGGCAGTCCGGTCGGCGATCTCGCCGGCCGCCTGGGCTTCGCGGACGGCGTCGAGTAGCCGGCCCAACTGCGGCCCCGCTTCCAGGCCGAACTCGGCCATCAGGTCGTGCCCGGTAATCAGCGCGGGGGGCGACACCGCCTCTTCCGGCCGCTCGAAGTATGCCGTCAGCAGCTGGGCGCACACGCCGACGTGCCTGGCCCATTCGTCCTGCGGCGGGGTGCGCGAGTCGTCTTTGGCCAGGAAATCGGCGAGGGAAAGCAGGACGATGTCCACGCCAGCCGCGCCGGTGTCGCGGAAGAAGCGGTAGATGGCGCGCCGCGTCACCGGCGCCTCCTGCTTGGAGAGATGCCGCGCCCGCATATGGTGGGCCACAATCGTTTTCGCGCGTTTGATCTCGTCGCTGCTGAAATGCAGGTCTGTAAGGAGGCGAGCGGCGATGTCGGCGCCCACGACCTCGTGGTTGAGAAAGCGGATGCGGCCATCCGGCGCGACGGCGCGCGTCCCCGGCTTGCCGATGTCGTGCAGGAACGCCGCCAGCATCAACAGCCAGCGCGCCGGACGGTCGCCGCTGAGCAACGTGTTCAGGTGCTGATGGAGCGCCTGTCTGTGGCGGCCCAATTGAACGGACACGAGGCCCAGCGTCAGTTCCGAGGCGACGTCCACGTCGTGCGTCGGGGCCAGCACGCTCAACACATCCACCAGGCGGGAAACGGTCGCCAGCGTGTGTTCCCACGCGTCCAGCGCGTGCGGCGGAGGTTGGGTCACGCCTTTGAGCGCCGCCGCTTCGGGCGCGAGATGGTCGAGCAGACCCAGCAGGTCGAGTGCGCGCAGCGCGGCAGCCGGGCGCGCCCCACCCAGGCAGCGGATGAACTCGTCGCGCCGCCGTTCCGTCGAGGCCTGGCCGAGCGCCCCAGCCCAGGCGCGGATTTCGGCGCGCGTCTCCCTGTCAATTTTGAAGTCGAGCTGCGCGGCCAGGCGGATGGCGCGCACCCCGCGCAGGGGATCGTCGGCGATGGCCGTGCGGGAGCAGGCGCGGATGGCCTTGATCCGGAGGTCGCCCTCGCCGTTCAGCGGATCGAGGAGGGTTTCGGGGGCGGCTAAGTCTACGGCAAGCGCATTAATGGTAAAGTCGCGCGCGGCGAGGTCGGCCTGGATATCCGGCCCGCGCAGACCGGCGAAGTCCAACGTGAAGCGGGCGTCGTCGCGCGTGACGATCACCCGGCCTACGTCGCGCTCGGCGTCGAGCGGGTAGAAGGCCGCACGCAAGCCGTGGGCGACTGCGCGGGCGGCGGCGAGCGCGCTGCCCTCCACGGCAAAATCGAAATCGTGCACCCGGCGGTTGAGGAATAGATCGCGGAGCGCGCCGCCCACCAGCCAGACGCACTGAGCGGGTGGCAGGGCTTGTCGGACTTCGGCGACGAGGCCGGGCAGTTCCAGAGCGGCCAGTTCAGACACGAAGAAGACCCGTGGCTTTTCTTTGGGGCGCGCGAGCTGGGCGGCGATGCGGGCCTCTTCCACGGTCAGGCCGACGGCAATCACGCGGTCCTGCGCCAGGGCGACCCACCGCCCGACATACGACCGTAGATTGGTTGAGAGTCTCACGACGCCCCTCCATGGTCAGGTGAGGGGATGATAGGCTGCTAACGGACGAATGTCAATCGGGCCTGAGATAGATTTCCGGCTTGACGACGCCGATGAACGGCAGGTTGCGATAGTACTCGTCCAGGTCGAGGCCGTAGCCGAAGACGAACTTGTTGGGAATCTCAAAGCCGCGATAGTGGAGCGGCACGACCACTTCGCGCCGTTCGCTTTTGTCGAGCAGGGAGCAGATTTTCAGCGAGGCCGGGCGGCGCGTGGCGAGGATTTCGAGCACGGCGGCAATCGTGTGGCCGGTGTCCACGATGTCTTCGACGACCAGCACGTGCCGCCCCTCGATGTTCTGCTTGATGTCGAACAGGATGCGCACCTGCCCGGAGGAGGCGCGCGCGCCTGCCCCGTAGGAGGTCACGGCCATGAAATCAATGGCGTGGGGGATGGTCAGGCGCCGCATGAGGTCGGCCAGGAACATCACCCCGCCGCGCAGGATGCACACCAGCAGCAGGTCCTCGCCCGCGTAATCGCGGCTGATCTCTGCCCCTAGTTCGGCGATGCGGGCCCGGAGCTGGTCTTCGGGGACGAGGATCTCGGCCAGGACTTCGTGATAATCGGCGACCATAGGCGCCTCCTTCAGCCGCGCGGCACTTGATGATGCTCGCGGCAGCGAGCCTCGTACATTTCGCTGGCGCCCACGACGACGATCGGATCGTCGTAGAGCGCGGGTTGGCCATCGATCAGCCGCTGCGTGCGCGAGGCCTCGCCGCCGCACACGGCGCAGATGGCGTGCAGCTTGTCCACGTGCTCGGCAATCGCCAGCAGTTCCGGCATCGGGCCGAAGGGTTCTCCGCGGAAATCCTGGTCCAGCCCGGCGACGACGACGCGAACGCCGCGCCCGGCCAGCGTCCGGCAGACCTCGCACACGTCCGGCCCGAAAAACTGCGCCTCGTCTAAGGCGACGACGGTCGTGTCTGGCTCGACCAGCGGCAGCAGGTCAGACGCCTGCCGGATGGGCGTCGCGGCGAACTCGCTCCCGGCGTGCGAGGTCACTTTCTCGACCGCGTAGCGGTTGTCAATGACAGGCTTGAACACCTGCACCTGCTGCCGGGCGATGCGCGCCCGGCGCAGGCGGCGGATCAGCTCGTCGGTCTTGCCACTGAACATCGAACCGGTGATGACTTCGATGGAGCCGTGGGTATGTTTCATAGCGCGGCCTCCAGCCGCAACCAAACCGTAGGACACGGGACACGGATGAACACGGATGGACACGGATCACGAAGCGCACGGATTCAAGTGTGAACCTTTCCAAAAATCCGTGTGCGAAGCCCGTGTGAATCCGTGTCCCGCAATCTTCGCGATTGTCGAATGGAAATGAAAGGGCAGATGCGCATAGCATCTGCCCTGGAGTTTACCTCACTTCGGGGTTTGGTGGGTCAGGCGGGGACGCCGGCCTCGGTTTCGGCGGTCTCGTCGGCGAGGAAACCGCGGGCGCGCAGGCGCTTCTTCAGATCAATGAGGCTCTTGCGGCCCAGGCCATCCACCGCCAGCATCGCATCGTCGCCGGACGACAGGCGCTCGAGCACGAGCGCGATCGTGGTCAGCCCGGCCTTGGCGAGGACGCCTTCGACGCGCTCGCCGAGGCCCAGGGCGCCGACGGGTTGATCGGTCGAGGACTTCGACGCCGTGCGCGCGGCGACGGTGGCCTGATACTGATTGCGCGCTTCCAGTTTCTTGTAGAAGCGGTCTACCTGGCCTTCAGTGTCCACGATGCGCTGCTCGCCCGTGAAGTACGGGTGGCAATTGTGGCATACGTCCGTGTGGATTTCCGGCCGGGTGGAGCCGGTCGTCCAGGTGTTGCCGCAGGAGCAAATTACCCTGGCTTCCGGGTAGTACTTGGGGTGAATTCCTTCTTTCATGGTTTGCCTCGTTGAGTCCCTGAGTTCCCTCAGTTCCCTGAGTTCCCTCAGTTCCCACAATTCCTTGCCTTAAGCAGCCGCCTGGACCGTCTCGGAAACGGCTGGAACGACGCTCACCCGCTTGCGCCCGCCGGGGAGCGTCTCGAACTGGACGACGCCGTCGGCCGTGGCGAACAGCGTGTCGTCGCGGCCGATCATCACGTTCGCCCCGGCGTGGATCTTGGTGCCGCGCTGGCGGACGATGATGTGGCCGGAGCGCACGCGCTCGCCGCCGAACTTTTTGACGCCGAGACGCTGCGAGTTGCTGTCGCGACCGTTGCGGCTGGAGCCGCCGCCTTTTTTGTGTGCCATAGTGTCTTACCCTGTGATCTTTTCAATCTTAAGCCGGGTGTACTGCTGCCGGTGGCCGGTCTTGCGGCGCTGGCGTTCTTTCGCCTTGTAATGAAAGACCGTCAGCTTAGGACCTTTAATCTGCTCGAGAACCGTCGCCGTGACGCTGGCGCCTGTCACCGTCGGCGCGCCGACCTGGACGTCGCCGTTGTTGGCGACGAGGAGCACTTCGGCGAATTCGTGCGCGGCGCCGGCTTCGACGGGCAGGCGGTCAATTTCAATCGTGTCGCCTTCTTCGCAGCGGTATTGCTTGCCGCCGCTACGGACGATGGCGTATTTCATGGGTTACTCCTTCTCTTCGCCGCCACCGGGGTGAGGGACAGGGTGCCGGTCGGCGGGGAAGGTTAGATAGACAAGACGATGCCCCGGCAACTTCCGACCGAGGCAATGACAACATTATAGCCGCTCTTGGCGCTTTTTGTCAATCTATCGCGCGCCTGACCGTCAGCGCAGGATCGTCGGGAGGTACAGGGAGAAGCGCTGGCCCGCTTGTGTCGGGGGGAGGACGTTGTGGAAATAGGAGCGGTCGCTGTCGTCCCCGGCGATCACCAGCAAGCCGCTGGCGCGGTTGAGATTCTGTTTGGTCGAGGCAGCGTTGTTGAGGTGGGTGTAAGTGCTGCTTTGGATGAAGGGCGTGCCTGGCCCGGCGTCAAAAGCGATGTTATCCAGGCTGGTCTGCTTGTACGCGATCCAGCCGCTCGTCTGCCCACTGAGTTGGACAGTGGCGAACAGGTATAGATTGCGATTCTCCGCGTCAATGAGGACAAGGGGGCGGTTGTGGCGGTCGCTGACGCGGCCAAAGGTGTAGCGATTCCAGCTGCCGTTTTCGTCGAGGACGAGCAGGAGGACAAGCGGCTGGCTGGAGGTAGAGGGGGAGACGTCGTTGAGCGAGGTCTTGACGGCGGCAAAGACCCGGCCGCTGGGATCGGCCTGGAGGGATTTGAGGTTGATGTGATCGTCGGCGTAATTGGGACCCTGAAGAGCCGGGTTGACGGCCCAGACGGCGTCGGACGCGCCGTCCGCGTGGGCGGCGAAATACATGGCGTGGTCGGCCTGGTTGCTCCACATCACGCCAATCTGGGAGTCGAAGGCCACGAGGGCCGAAATGTCGTCGCCGGTCAGATTGGCCGCGCCGGCGACAGGGAGGACATAGGGGGCCGTCCAGTTTTTGTCGTTGGCTGTGCTATGGGCGACGTAGACCTGTCGGCCTCCCGCGCCGTTGCCGTCCGTATACGTCACCCACAGCCTGCCCGTAGTGTCCTTGTCTAGCACCACCGCCTCGACGGTAGCGCTGGCGACGACGACGGGAAAACCGCCGTCCCGCGAGTACGTTTGGGTGACTGAACTGTAGCTGTAGCGCAAGACTCGGAGGCCTGTATCGCTGAGGGAGTTGGAGGAGACGGCGCTGGCGACATAGAGACGTCGACCATCCCACAGGCAATCGGCAGAGGAGCCTTGGCGGTCGTCAACGACCGTCCCAGTGTCAACCCAGGTCTGGGCGGCCCAGTTGAAGCGGTAAATGTGAAAGCGCTGGGCCGACGTATTAAAGAGCACGCCCCACCACAGGCCATCGTGGAACCAGAGTTTACTCTGCGGCTTTTGGCCCGTCGGAGACGTCGCGCCAAGGTAAGAGAAGTCGCGAAAGCCGACCTCGCCCGAGGCTCCCGCCCGGCGCGAGCCGGCCGGCAGAGCGCCCCCACCGACGGCCAGGCCCACCAACAGCACGTTCACCAGGAAGCGGGCCCAGCCGCCCCATGGGAAACGGATGGGACGGAAGACGTTGAAACTGCGCGTATTGCGTCCCAAAGGGATGCTTCGCGATATTGCGTAAAAGTATTCGCGATGCGCCATAAGGGCTTCAAGTTGATAGTGCACGCCATTCCCTGTCCAGGATGGCGTACGTGAGCCGGTCGTGCCACCGCCCTTTGATCAACTCTTTTTCCCGCTCGCGGCCTTCCAACCGCAGGCCCAATTTTTCCAGCACCCGCACGGACGCAACGTTCTCGGCCACGCACCAGGCCCAGATGCGATGCAACTGCAGCTCGCCGAACCCAAACGCCAGGATGGCCCGCGCGGCTTCGGTGGCATAGCCCTGGCCCCAGTAACGGCGGTCCAGTTCGTACCCGATGTTCGCTTCGCGCAGTTCAGCGTTGTCGAGGCGAATACCGCAGTTGCCGATGAGTTGAGCCTCCGCCTTGAGGACCAGGGCCAGTTGAAATCTGAGGCGCGGCGTTTCCTTCTGCCAGCCGATGAACATGCGCACGAATTCCTGCACGTCGGTTTCAGTGCGCGTCTCCCAATCGTAAAAGCGCAGATACAGCGGGTCGGACTGATAGGCGAGGACGGCGCGCCAGTCCTCTTCCACAAATTCGCGCAGGCGCAGGCGCCCGGTTTCTAAAATCATGACGCACCTCCTGGCATTGCGCTACTCCCCGCCCGCGCGGTTCTGGGGCACGAGGGGATGGTCGCCCGATTATCTCACAAATACAAAAATTGGCCGGGTCTTTTGTGCAAACTGCTGAGACACAAATTTCAGATTTATGCTATCTTTTGAGGACGATGAAACTCGCCTTCGGCTTCTACTTTTATGCGTATTTTTACGGCCACCGCAGGAGCGACGCCGTTGCTTGCATTTGAGTAGACGCCGGACAGGTGCATTGACACTCAAAACCGCGAAGCGCAACGGCTTCGCGGTTTTTTTCGTTTTAGGAGAAATGGCTATGCCAGTCCGGGGCATTCGCGGGGCGACGGTGGCCGAGGCGGACACAGCCGAGGCGATCCGCGACGCGACGCGCGAACTGCTGGCAGAACTGGTGGCCGCCAACGGGCTGGACCCGGCGGACATCGCCAGCGTTATCTTTACCGTCACGCCCGACTTGACCAGGGAGCAGCCCGCCCGGGCTGCGCGCGAGATGGGCTGGACTGACGCCGCCCTCCTGTGCGTGAGCGAAATGGTCGTGCCGGGCGGCCTGCCGCGCTGCATCCGCGTCCTCATTCACTGGAACACCGAAGCCCGCCCCGAGGCGATTCGCCATGTCTATCTCCACGCTGCCGCTCAACTCCGGCCTGACCGCGCCGCTCAAGCCGGTCGTCCGAACTTGTGAGGAGTCTTCTATGATTATCGTCATGCGCCACGACGCGACCTCTAAGCAGATCGCCGACGTCGTCGCCAAAGTCGAGTCGAAGGGCCTGCGCGTCCACATTTCGCGCGGCGAGGAGCGCACGATCATCGGCGTCATCGGCGACGACCGCCCGATTGACCGGACGCAATTCGAAGTCCTCGACGGCGTCGAAAAGACCGTGCCCATCCTGCGGCCGTTCAAACTCGCCTCGCGCGAGATGCACCCGCTCGACACGCTGGTGCCCCTCGACGGTCTGAAGGTCGGCGGCCCGCAGATCGCCGTCATCGCCGGGCCGTGCTCGGTGGAGAGCCGCGAGCAGATTCTGGAGACGGCGTTTGCGGTGAAAGAGGCGGGCGCGGCGGCGCTGCGGGGCGGGGCGTTCAAGCCGCGCACCTCGCCCTACAGTTTCCAGGGGCTGGGCGAGAAGGGATTGGAACTGCTGGCCGAAGCCCGGGAGGCGACCGGCCTGCCCGTCGTGACCGAGGCTATGTCCCCGGAGCAAGTCCCGCTTGTGGCCCGCTACGCCGACGTGATTCAGATCGGCGCGCGCAGCATGCAGAACTACGCGCTGCTCAACACGGCCGGGGAATCGGGCCGCACCATCCTGCTCAAGCGCGGCATGATGTCCACCATCGAGGAACTGCTCATGTCCGCCGAGTACATCATGGCGCAGGGGAACAGCCGCGTCATCCTGTGCGAGCGCGGTATCCGCACCTTCGAGCGCTACACGCGCAACACCACCGACATCAACGCCATTCCGGTCATCAAGCAATTGTCGCATCTGCCGGTCATCCTCGACCCCAGCCACGGCACGGGCAAATGGGAGTACGTCGCCGCGGTGTCGCGCGCGGCCATCGCCGCCGGGGCCGACGGCCTGATCGTCGAAGTCCACCCTCATCCCGAAGAAGCCCTCTCCGACGGCGCGCAGTCGCTCCGACCGGAGAAGTTCGCGCAACTGGTGAAGGAAATCGGAAGAGTTGCCGAAGCCGTGGGGCGGGATTGCTGATTTCGGAATTCGGATTGCGGATTGCGGAGTAAGTGCTTTCCAATCCGCAATCCGCAATCCCCAATCCGCAATGGACGAGCCGGACTTTGTCTCTCTTGCCCGCTGCCGCGTCGCCGTCGTCGGCCTCGGCCTGATGGGCGGCTCGCTGGCGTTGGCTTTGCGCGGCGCGAAGGCGTGCCGGGAGATCGTCGGCGTGGACACCGACCCGGCGGCCCTCGACCTGGCCCGTGCTCAGGCGGTGATTGACCACGCCGCCGATTTTGACGCCGCCCTCGAATGCGACCTCCTCATCCTCGCCGCGCCAGTCCGCGCTATTCTTTCCCAACTCGATTATCTGGCGCGCACCCCACGCAATACGCAATATGGGACACGCATCCTCGACTTAGGTTCGACGAAGTCGCAAATCGTCTCTGCGATGGAAAACCTGCCTGCGCGCTTTGATCCCCTCGGCGGTCACCCGATGTGCGGAAAGGAAATGAGCGGCCTCGCCCATGCGGAACCGGATTTATTCCAGGGCAAGACCTTCGTCCTCACCCCACTCGCGCGCACCTCGCCTGCGGCGCTGCTCCTCGCCGACGAGCTGATCGCCGCGATTGGCGCGCGCCCGCTCGTCCTCTCGGCTGAGCGGCACGACGAACTGGCGGCCATCACGAGTCACCTGCCCTATCTGGCCGCCGTCGCGCTCGTGCGGGCCGCCCAATCTCTGAATGACGAGCAGCTCTGGTCTCTGGCCGCCTCCGGCTTCCGCGACACCTCCCGCCTGGCGGCGAGCGACCTGACGATGATGATTGACATCCTCCTCACCAACCGCCCGGCCATCCTCGACGCACTCTCCCGCTACCGCGCCGGACTCGACGCACTCATCGCCGCCCTTGACGCCGCCGACCCCGACGCCCTCCGCGCCGTCCTTGCCCCGGCCCAGGCCCAACGCGCCGAGTTATTCAAATAACGGAACACGCGCCACGTCTCACACGTAAGATGGCACTCCTGCACTCCTACACTCCCGCACTCGAAATCACTCCTATCTCTCATCCCCTCTCCGCCTCCGTCCGCGTCCCCGGCTCGAAGAGCCTCACCAACCGCGCCCTCCTCCTCGCCGCCCTCGCCGAAGGCACAACCACACTCACCAACGCGCTCCTCTCAGATGATTCCATTTATTTCGCCCAATCCCTCATTCGCTTAGGCTTCTCGGTGGAACTTCCAATTTCCAACCTCCAACTTCCAACTTCCAGCCTCCAACCTCCAATCTCTAACCTCCAATCTCCAATCACCGTCCACGGCCTCGCCGGCCGCCTCCCTGCCGCCCGCGCCGACTTATACGTCGGCAACGCCGGCACGGCGGCCCGCTTCCTCACGGCCATGCTCACGCTCGGCCAGGGCGAATACACCCTCGACGGCGACGCCCGGATGCGCGAACGACCCATCGGCGATCTCCTTGATGCGCTTACTCAACTGGGCGCACATATTGAAGTCGTCAATCGCTCAATCACTCAATCACCCAATCGCCAATGTCCTCCAGTGCGCGTGATCGCCTCCGGCCTCCCCGGCGGCCAGGCCGCCATCGCCGGAGACATCAGCAGTCAATTCCTCAGCGGCCTGCTGATGGTCGCGCCTTACGCCCAGGTGCCCGTCGAACTCCGCGTCGAGGGTGGATTGAACTCAAAGCCTTACGTTGACCTGACCCTCGGCGTGATGGCCGACTTCGGCGTGACGGTCGAGCGCGAGGGCTACGACCGCTTCTACGTCAGGCCCCAGCGGTATCATTCCCCAGGCGAGTATGTCATCGAAAGCGACGCCTCCGCCGCCTCGTACTTCTTTGCCACGCCCGCCCTCTGCGGCGGCGCGGTGCGCGTGCTCAACATCTCGCGCCGCTCGCGGCAGGGCGACATTGCCTTCCTCGACGTGCTGGCGCAAATGGGCTGCGCCGTGACGGAAGGCGATAATTGGGTTGAGGTCGAGGCGGCTCAGGGATCGCCTCTCTCGGGCGTGGAAGCGGATATGCGCGACATCCCCGACACCGCGCAAACCCTCGCCGCGATTGCGCCGTTCGCCGGCTCGCCCACGACTATTCGCGGCATCGCCTCGGCCCGCCTCAAAGAAACCGACCGCGTGGCCGCCACGTGCGCCGAACTCCGCCGCCTCGGCGTCACAGTTGACGAATACCCTGACGGCCTCAAGATTTACCCGTGCGCCAATCTGCAGCCGGCCGCCATCCATACCTACGACGACCACCGCATGGCGATGGCCTTCGCGCTCGTCGGCCTGCGCGTCCCGGGCATCGTCATCGAAAACCCCGGCTGCGTCTCCAAAACCTTCCCGCATTACTTTGAAGTGTTGGACGAACTGCGGGCCGGCGTTGTTTTGAACGCTGATAACGCTGATCGGGCTGATTTTCGCTGATGATTTAAGGATTTAAGAAAAAATCAGCGCGATCAGCGTTTTTTCAGCGAAATCAGCGTTCCTCTTGGGATTAGGTATTTGGGTCTTGGGATTTATGCACCTCGCCCTCCTCGGCTACCCCCTCTCTCACTCGCTCTCCCCCGCCATGCACAACGCGGCGCTGGGAGCAGTGGGCCTGGACGATTGGCGCTATGAAGCCATGCCGGTCGAGCCGGAGCGGTTGGCCGAAGCTGTGGCTGCTATTCGCGGCGGCGACTACGCCGGCGCCAACATCACCGTGCCGTACAAGACCGCCGTCATCCCTCTGCTCGACGGATTGACGCCCGTCGCCGAAATGATCGGCGCGGTCAACACGCTCGTAAAGAAGAACGGCCAACTAATCGGCCATAACACCGACGCGGCAGGTCTTCTGGCCGATCTCCGTTCACACGGTTGCTCAATCGCCAATCGCCCCATCCTGATCCTCGGCGCGGGCGGCGCGGCCAGGGCCGCCGTCGCCGCGTGCGCCAGCGCGGGCGCGCGAATCCGCCTCGTCGCCCGCCGCCCCGAACAAGCCCAATTACTAATTACCAATTACCCCTCCCTGGAGATATTCGACTGGACGCCGCTCTCCTTCCTCCAGGCCAGCGAGGACTGCGCCCTCATCCTCAACACCACGCCGCTTGGCATGACGCCTGACACTGATACCTCACCCTGGCTCGACGGCGCGCCGTTTCCCCCCGGCGCTTTTGTCTACGACCTCGTCTACAATCCTGCCGAGACTCTTCTCGTCCGCCAGGCCCGCGCGGCCGGCCTCCGCGCTGCCACCGGCCTCGGAATGCTGGTGGAGCAGGGGGCGCTGGCTTTTGAACTGTGGACAGGCAGGGCCGCGTCGCGCGACGTGATGAGAAAGGCGGCGGAAGCGATATTGAATTCTCCCCCGCACCCCGGCCCCCTTGCTCCCCTGCTGGTTTCAGACCCTAAGGGTCTCCGAGACCCTTAGGGTCTGGGCGGAACTTATTCTTGGACAGGTCCTAACCCATGACTCGACTCAGATTTCTCACCGCCGGCGAATCCCACGGCCCCGCGCTCGTCGCTATCCTTGAAGGCTTGCCTGCCGGCCTGCCGCTCGCGCCCGACGACCTCGCGCCCGACCTCCTGCGCCGCCAGACCGGCTATGGCTCCGGGCCGCGCATGAAAATCGAGAAGGACGAGGCGCAGATCCTCGGCGGCGTGATGGCCGGGCGCACCACGGGCGCGCCGCTCGCGCTGCTCATCCCCAACCTCGACCACGCCAAATGGCAGGGCAAGGCCGTCGAGCCGATGACCATCCCCCGGCCCGGCCACGCCGATCTCACCGCCGCCGTCAAATATGGCTACGGCGATTTGCGTCTCGGCCTGGAACGCGCCTCGGCTCGTGAGACGGCGGCGCGCGTCGCCGTCGGCGCGGCCTGCCGTAAACTGTTGTTAGAGTTTGGAGTTAGGGTGGGGAGTTACGTGACGGAAATCGGCGGGGTGGCAGCGGATTTGTCTCCGCTTTCGCTGGAAGAAAGAATCCGGCGCGCCGAAGACTCGGAGGTGCGCTGCCCCACATCCGATGGCACGGAGGCGATGCGGGCTAAAATCCGCGCGGCGATGGAAGCCAAAGACACGCTCGGCGGGGTGTTCGAGGTCGTCGCCCTTAATATCCCGCCGGGCCTCGGCAGTCACGTCCACTGGGACCGCCGCCTGACCGCCAGACTGGCCGCCGCCGTGATGAGCATCCACGCGATCAAGGGCGTCGAGTTCGCCTCCGCCTTCGAAAACGCTAAACTCCCCGGCACACGAGTCCATGACGAAATACACCCCAACCCCCAAACTCCCACACGCCTCACTCGCCCCACCAACCGCGCCGGCGGCCTCGAAGGCGGCATCACGACCGGCGAGCCGATCATCATCCGCGCCGCGATGAAACCGATCTCCACGACGCTCAATCCGCTGCAATCGGTTGACCTCGCCACCGGCCAGCCCGCGCCCATCCGTTACGAGCGCTCCGACTTCTGCGCCGTGCCGCGCGCCGCAGTCGTCGGCGAGGCCATGGTCTGCCTGGCGCTGGCCGATGCGCTCCTCGAAAAACTCGGCGGCGACTCGTTGAATGAAATGAAGCCCCGCTTTGCTTCCCTGCGGCAGGCCACACTCGACGATTTGGTTATGGACAATGAGGCAACTGTGTTTTGGCCTTGAAGCTA
The DNA here is from genome assembly GCA_034435515.1 of Anaerolineales bacterium. GTDB lineage: Bacteria > Chloroflexota > Anaerolineae > Anaerolineales > UBA6663 > DATDRS01. The sequence goes on along the minus strand of DAOTXG010000182.1, from coordinate 55 downwards.
GAGATGTTAAGAAAACGATTTTGGCCCGGTGTCAACGGATACGAAACCGCTTCGC
>DAOTXG010000181.1:0-10399 GCA_034435515.1 Anaerolineales bacterium | reverse complement strand
CTCGCGGTTGGGCGTCAGTTCGGTGAAACGCAGGGCAGCGGCATTCAAGATGATGCGCGGCTCTTCGATCACGCCGCCCTTGCGCGCCAGGTTGCACGGATCGTGATAGGTGAGGCGGTCAGGATTGGCCGTCGGGTCGAGATGGAGTTTGCCCTGCTGGATGTAGTCGGCGATCACCTCGACAATGCTCCGCACGCGGAAGGTGAAGTCGTCGCCGAACCAGTTGGGCGCAGCCCAGCGCATGGCCTGATAGGCATGGCCGCATTCGGAGATCACAATCTCCTCCACACCCAACGCTTTCGCCTCGTCCAGGATGCGCCGGGCAATTGCTTTAGCGCGCGGGATGTCGTTCAGGAACACCGCGTAGTTGGAGGCTTCAAAAATGCTCAGCGTCCAATCCTCGCCCACCGCGTCGAAGATGGCGGCGACGGGCAAGATGGTATGCGCCCCGGCGAGGGCGACGTACAACATCTTGGCGCCTTTCTTCTGGAGGGGGATGCGCGCCTCGGGGTGGCCGGTGAGGGCTTGCAGTTCTTTCTCAATATCGTGGACGCTGTCGCGGAAAAATTCAAGATAACTTTCCGGGTCGCGGCCTTTTTCAATCGCGGCGTCGGCCAGCATTTCGAGGATTTCAGGCGCGTGGCCGGAGGCGGTCGCCATCGCGCGCACGGTCGCCATGAGCAGCGGCGTATCCAGCCCCATCGGGCAGTTCACCGTGCATCGGTGACAGAGCGTGCATTGGGTGAATGCGGTTTGCGCCATCTGCGCCAGGCGCTCCTCGGTGAGGGGCGCGGCGTTTGTCCAGCCCGGCAGGAGGCGGCTGAGCCAGTCGTGCTCGGAACGATAGACCTGCCGCAGTCGCTCGGCGCGCGCCGCCGGGACGTGCTCCGGTCTGGGGTCGGAGACGTAGTAGTGGCAGGCTTCGGCGCACAGGCCGCACCGCGCGCACACTTCGAGCGCGGCCAGGAGCGGCTGGTTGAGCTGCTGATTGAGGACGGACAGCGCGGTTTCGGTGGAGGTAGTCATGACTCTTGAGTGAACAGTGAACAATCTACAGTGAACAGTCTACAGTTCACTGCTTACTGTTTACCGTGCACGGTGTGGCAGCACGCCGCGCCGCCCGACCCACTTGCCAAAGAACAGGCGCGAGTAGGCGTAGTAGAGGCAATGGCGGATTTTGCCGAGCGGGGCGTAGACGAACATCAAGGCGCTCACTGCATAGAAGAGCGGCAGGCGGGCGAGGTCAATCAGCGCGGCCGCTAACGCGCCCAGGAACGCGCTGACCAGCAGGACGGCGAAATAATCATCCGGGGTGCTGAGGGCTTTCAGGTCCGGCTCCATCCGCCGGGCCGCAAAGCCCGCCAGGCCCAATAGCGCGCCCAACCCCGCCCCGGCCGCGAGGGCGTAGCGCAGCGGGAGGGAGAATGCCCCGAGCCAGGGACTGAGCAGGAACAGCCCCAGGCCGAGGAAAATCGCCGCGTGGAATGCAATGCCGCGCAGGTACACGACCGGGCGACGGCGTGTGCTTTCTTTGGCCCACGGGGCCATGCCGAGTGTGAAAGCATACAGGACGCCCCGCCGGGGATCGGCTTTCGGCGTCGTGCGGTTGACCGGGCGGCCCAGCGCGTTGAAGCGCCGCAAGCGATAGGCAAACACGCTTAGCGAGAAGACGAGGGCGAAGGCAGCCAGAGGTTGCGTGAGACTCATACGGGCCTCCCAATGACTCATTACTAATTACGGATGACCTCACCAAAACAGGTAATCAGTAATTGGTAATTAGCCGTCGTTATTTCAGCCGGCGGACGACGAAGCGGAACTGCCGGTCCAACTTTTCCATCAGCACCAGTTCGTGGCCGGTGCTCCTGGCCCAGGCGGGGATGTCGGCCATCACGCCGGGGTCGGTGGCGAAGGCCTCGATGGTCTGGCCGACCTGCACTTCCCGGATGGCCTTCGTCATTTTGACGATCGGTACAGGGCACAGCAAGCCTTTAAGGTCGAGGACTTTGTCGGCTTTGTCGAGGGCAGGGGTAATCATCGAGACTCTCCTTTGGCAAAGGTCACTGACTAATTGCTGCTTACAAGTTACTGAGGGGTGATCAGTAATTAGTCATTGGTAATTCGATTAGATGAACAACGTTACCCGGCTCTCGGCGGCTTCGGCCAGGAAGGCGGCGACGCCCACCGGGGCCGTGACGTTTTCGCGGAAGAGCGAGGGATCAATTTCCATGACCTCCATGCTCATCTGGCACGGCGTCATCTTCACGCCGAGGTCAACGGCCATTTCGTAGAGCTCGGGCAAGGAGGCGGCGCCCTTCTGTTTCATCATCCGTTTGAACATCCAGCGCCCCATTCCACCGAAGTTGAGGCGGCTGGGGCCGATGGCGTTGAGGCCGCCGCGGTTCATCAGGCCGAGCATCCGCCCAAAGAGGCCGCGGCCGGTGAGGACGCCGGGTTTCTCCAGCGCCTTGAGGCCCCAGAAGGTGAAGAACATGCACACGTCCGTGCCCTGCGCGGCGGCGCCGGCAGCGATGATGAAGGCCGCCATCACCTTGTCCATGTCGCCGCTGAAGACGATCATGGACAACTTGTTTTTGACGGCCTGCTCGTCGGTCTGGACGCGCATCGCCTGTGCGTAAGGAAAGGCGGGATCGAACGGCGCAGCAGGAGTTGAGGACAACATAGCAGATTCCTTTCAGCTTTCTGAGAAAGCGCCGACGAGTTCGGCGCGACGAGACAGGGCGTCGTGCAGGACTGCGCGCAGGAGGTCGAGGGCCTGGATCAGGCGCTTGTCCTGGACCTGATATTCCTGCGCCGGGCCTTGCCGCGTGGCCGTGACCATGCCGCGCTCGCGCAGCACTTTAAGATGGCGCGAGACGGTGGGTTGGCTGAGGCCCAGGGCCTCGGCCAACTGGGTGACGTTGCGCGGCCCGGCGGCAAGTTCGTACAGGATGAGGATGCGGGTAGGGTCGGCCAGCCCGGCGCAGATTTCGGCGTGGAGTTGGTTGATTTCCTGCTCAAAGTTCTGGTTCATGTGGCCCTCGCCTTCTCACATATGCGGATACACGCATACATCTTCTTGCGCATACCATACGCCTGTCAGCCCGCGTAAAGCAGTGGGGAACGTCATTGGCGCTCGTGACAGATGTCACAATCGGTTTTCCCCAATTTCTCCCCCGCCTCTTCACAATTCATCCACAGTTTGCCCGCATAATGACGGCAAATCGGAGCAAAGGAGAATGAAAAGATGAATTGGCGAATTGCCTTCAGAATACTGCTCGCGGTCGCAGTGATCGCGGGCGTGGTAGCGGTGGGCGCTTTGTCCTACCGCGCGGGGGTGATGCAGGGGCTGGCGCAGAGCGGAAAGATCGAGTTTGTCGCGCCGCCGCCCGCCGAGGGGGGCGTGGCGCCGTGGGGATATTATGGCTGGCCGGGCTTTTATCGCCCGTGGGGCTTCGGTCCCTTTGGCGGGTTTGGCTTCGGGCTCCTCGGCTGCCTGTTCCCGCTGTTGATGCTCTTCCTCATCTTCGGGCTGTTCCGCTGGGTGTTCTGGCGGCCGAGGTTCTGGGGCGGGGGTCATCACGGTCCCTCGGGTGAGGGTCATCACGGCCCGTGGGGCAAGGGCGGCCCGCCGATGTGGCGCGAGGGGGCGCGTGAGACCTTCGACGAGTGGCACAGGCAGGCGCACGGCGAAGCGCCCAAATCCACTGAGGGCGGAACTCAATCGGCGTAAAAGCCTGAAACACGAAGGACGCCAAGAAATCGCGAAGGGCGCAAAGGCTGTTGAAACTTTGCGCCCGGCGCGGTTCCGTTGTTAAATTAAATATTGAAAATCAGCGTCATCAGCGTTTCTTCAGCGAAATCAGCGTTCCTCCCTACTTGGCCTGAGCAGTCACATTAGGCGATGAAAACCGTGCTGGTCGTGGACGACGAAGCAAAAATCGCGCAACTGGCGCGCGACTACCTCGAACACGCCGGGTTTACGGTGCTCGTGGCGCGCGATGGCAAGACGGCGCTCGCCGCCGCCCGCGCCGCCCGGCCCGATTTGATCGTGCTCGACCTCGGCCTACCGGAAATGGACGGCCTCGACGTGACGCGCGCCATTCGCAAAGACTCGCGCACGCCGATCATCATGCTCACGGCGCGCGGCGAGGAAGCGGATAAGCTCGTCGGCCTCGAGCTCGGCGCGGACGATTACATCGTCAAGCCGTTCAGTCCCAAAGAGCTCGTCGCCCGCGTCCGCGCCGTGCTGCGCCGCAGCGAGGCGGCGGATTTTGACGGCGAAATCATCCGCGTGGCCGACCTGGCGCTCGACCTGCCCCGGATGCGTGTGACCGTTGGCGGCCGCACGGCCGAGGTGACCCCGACCGAGTTTCAGCTCCTCGCCGCGCTCGCGCGCCAGCCGGGGCGTATCTTCACCCGCGCCCAACTGCTCGACGCCGTGCGCGGCGTGGCCTTCGAGTCATACGAGCGCGCGATTGACTCGCACGTCAAAAACCTCCGCCGCAAGATCGAGCCAGACCCGCGCCAACCGCGCTACATCCTGACCGTATACGGCGTGGGTTACAAATTCGCCGATGAGTGAACCGTGTTGCGTATTGCGTATTACGTATTGCGTACTTGCACAACCAACGGAATACGCAATACGAAATACGCAATACGGAATACGCCGTCATGCTTCACAGCCGTCATCCCAAGCATCGCCCCCCCTGGTGGCCCGAAGGTGAACCCTGGCCCCCGCACGGCTCGCCGCCTCTGCGTATGTGGCGGCGACGGCGCGGGTTCTTCTTCGGGCGCATCGTCGGCCTGCTGCTATTCTTCTGGCTGTTCACGGCGGGCGGGTGCGCGCTGGCCTTCTGGCTCACCTTTCAGGCCGCGCGGCTGACCGGCCTCCCGCCAGAGGCCGCGCCCTTCCTCGGCTTCAGCGCGTTCGTCGTCGTCGCCTTAGCCTTTGCGCTGGCGGGCCGGGCGTTCCGCCGGATGGCCGGGCCAGTCGGGGACCTGATGGAGGCGGCGGGGCGCGTGGAGGCGGGCGATTATGCCGCCCGCGTGCCGGAGCGCGGCCCCGGCGAGGTGCGCGCGCTCGTCCGGGCGTTCAACGCGATGGCGGCCCGCCTGCAAAGCGACGAAGAACAGCGCCGCAACCTGCTCGCGGACGTGACGCACGAGCTGCGCACGCCTCTGACCGTGATCCAGGGCAATCTCGAGGGCCTGCTCGACGGCGTGTACCCCGCCGACGAGGCCCACCTCGCCCCGATTCTCGACGAGACGCGCGTCATGTCGCGCCTGATTGACGACCTGCGCACGCTCTCGCTCGCCGAAAGCGGCGCGCTCAAACTGCACAAGGAGCCGACCGACCTCGGCGTGCTGATTGGCGAGGCCGCCGCCTCATTCCGCGCGCAGGCCGACACGGCCGGCGTCGCGTTGGGCGTGGACGCCGCGCCCGACCTGCCCTTGATCGAGATTGACCCGGAGCGCATCCGCGAAGTGCTGGCGAACCTGCTCTCGAACGCCCTGCGCCACACCCCGCGCGGGGGCCAGATTCAAATAAGCGCAGAAACCACGACCGGGAACCGCATCACGGTCTCAGTCGGTGACACTGGCGCGGGCATCCCGCCCGACGCGCTCCCGCGCATCTTCGACCGCTTCTACAAGTCCGACGACTCACGCGGGAGCGGGCTGGGGCTGGCGATTGCGAAGAATTTAGTGGCGGCGCACGGGGGGGAGATTGCGGCGGAGAGTGAGCCGGGGCGCAGTACTACGATCCGGTTTTTCCTGCCGCTGGCGTAATCAGCCAATTTCAGAGATTGGGCGATGGGTGACTGTTGTCGTTGGCTCGTAACCTAGCTCTCGACATTACACTGGGATTTGGGAAAACATAAGATGAGCTATCGAACACAAATGTCATTGCTCATTTTTGGCCCTAAAACACGGCTTTTCATAACGGAGTACATTTGTGCTCGATAATTCCGAACCACCTTTCCCAAATTCCTGTTACACCGTGTATGTCCTGATCTGTGATCTGCTTCTTTATTGATTGCAAAATCGGAACAAACGGTCTATACTGATATAAGGTTGCCGGAATCCAGCCAATTTACTCCAAGAAGAATACTATGGTTAGCATAGATTTGGAGCAAACCCTACTTGAGGAGTTGGGGTACACCCATAGCCCTGGTTTTTCCACCTCAATTCCACAGGAATATAGGCGTCCTCTCCCTGATATCAACGGCGTCTATGCAGTTCGGAATGTTCCCATTGCTTATTTCAGCCGCCTCAGCGAGGCCGATCCAGAGCGGTTGCTCGCTCTTTATAAGCGTGTCTGGAATCAAAGTAAGGCCCCGTTGTTGTATGTTGTTTCGCCTCAGGCTATTCGTATCTACAACACTTATGCTGAACCCGCAAAGATCCCTGAAGAATTGGATCAGGGAGATAGACTGTTGCAAATTCTTAGCCAGTTGAAGGATGTGGAAGAGGCCAGGCAGAGGATTCGTCAACAACTTGCTCCGAAGTATGATCGCCTGCATTTAGACACGGGAGCTTTTTGGACAACCCCGGACGGGCAACGCATCAAGCGTGAACACCGGGCAGATCATCGCCTGCTTAGGGCGATGGATCAGGTGCGTAGGCACCTCATCTATGAGAATATTCCCAATGAAATGGCTTACGCCTTGCTGGGACGCTCTATCTTCATTCGGTATCTGGAAGATCGGGGGGTTCTTACAAGCGCGGTGATCTCTCAGCTGACTGCCCAGCAAGCAAACAACTATCTGGATGCCCTTACAGACCTGAACACCACTTACCTCCTTTTTGAGAGTCTAAGTAAGCGTTTCAACGGCGATCTCTTTCCCGTGGATGACAAAGAGCGCACGAGGGTCAGACTAAAACACCTGAAGTTAATGGGAGATTTCCTGCGCGGCACGGACCTCGACACCAGGCAAGGGGCATTCTGGCCTTATGATTTTCGGTACATCCCCATTGAACTTATAAGCGGCATCTATGATACATTTTTGAATACCGTCACACGCAGAAGTGCCGGGACGTACTACACCCCTCTCTCGCTGGTAGATTTCATGTTAGACGAAGCATTGCCAGTGGAGACCGCTCGTCCTGACATGAAAATTCTTGATCCTGCCTGTGGTTCGGGTGTCTTTTTGGTAAGAGCTTACCAGCGATTGGTGAACGCCTGGAAACAACAGAAAGGCAAACACCCCACTAGCAAACAACTTGGTAGGCTCCTAAAGGACAGCATCTTTGGGGTGGACATTCATCCAGAGGCTATCCGCGTCGCCGCTTTCAGCCTATATCTGGCGATGCTGGATAGTATGAGCGAACAGGAAATCAAGAGTTTGTCTTTTCAGTTTCCATCATTGAAAAACGACAATTTGATTGTAGCCGATTTCTTCTCGCTAGAGGTGGATCAGAAGCTTGATAGCATGAAGTTCGATCGGGTTGTGGGCAATCCGCCCTGGAGTAAATTGACGGATCGAGCCGAGGAATGGCTTCAATCGCGCGACAAGTCGGTCGGCGACAAGCAGATTGCCCAAGCTTTCTTGATGCGTGCGCCTGACTTTTGCAAAGCGGATGGCGAATTAGCCCTCCTCGCGCCTGCCAAGAGCACGATCTTGGTCACAAGTGGCACGCATCAGATATTCCGCCAATCTTTTTTCCAGGGGAATAATGTTCGGGCAGTGGTCAACTTTTCTGCAATTCGTCACGAACTCTTTGCTGAGGCCATTCACCCCACTGTGGGTATATTCTATCAACCAGGTGCACCTCAGTCTCACGCTAGGCGAGTCGTTTATGGCGTGCCCAAGCCTTCCCCGCTGTCTCAACAACTAGGTGCGATTATCTTGGATGCGACAGAGATCAAATACCTAGACTGGGAAGACTTGATAGAGCACCCCATGTGGTGGAAAGTAGCGATGTGGGGTACGCCTCGCGATGCGGCCTTGATCCAACGTTTGCTATCTCTGCCCACTCTAAAGGAACAAGCCGACAAGCTTGGATGGAAAGTTGCGGAAGGAATTCAAATCGATGGAGGTGATGAATATCCCGCCCCATGGCTAAAGGGTTTACCCCTGATACCTACTGAGAAATTTCAGAGATACGTGCTGAATATGGCAGCGTGTGAACCAATTACAGCTCACGTCTTTCACAGACCTCGCGTACCAGAAATTGTGCAAGGGCCACTAGCTTTGATCCGTCATAGCCCTGTTGAAAGACGATGTGCTGCCGCTTTCAGCAATGGTCCTATAGCTTATCTCAACAAGGTTTCTGGGGTAGCTGGGAAGCTTGGGCACGAACCTCTCCTCAAGTGGCTTGTAGCTTACATTAATTCTCACCTAGCACAGTATTATCACTTTCTGACTTCAACTTCCTGGGCGGTTGAACGGGGTAACATCATTCATGAAGAGTACGAACGTATGCCCTTCTTACTTCCTGATGAAAAAGACCCCCGCCTTAAGCAAATACTGAGGCACTTTGACCAAATAGTTGCTATTCTTCAAAGAGACGAGCCATTGGCTGGTCCAAGCCGTGAGGCTTCTATACAAAGGCATGAAGCGGCCATCACTGAATTAGTGTTTGACTTGTATGAGCTCACCCTCGCTGAGCGTCAGTTGGTGCATGACATGGTGGAGCATGGGATAGAGTTCTTTTATTGGAGCCAGCAAAAGCAACGTCGGCTTGGCAAGACTATGGCGGTCACGCCACCGGATACTGACTTGCTTACAACGTACGCCAAGACCTTCAGTGAGGTAGCGACCTCGCTTCTACGTTATCAAGGGCGTGCACTTAAGGCTACCATATATGAGGACGGTGCGCCTTTGAGCGTCGTTGGATTTGAGTTGACCAGTCTGAGCAGTGCTCAAGAAGTTCATGTCATTCAAGACACGGACAGATTGCAGGAAGTTCTACGGCACTTAGATAGCAAATTGCTGGAACAACGTACATCCACCCTATATATGCGTCGCCATGTGCATATCTATGATGGTGCAAATCTCTACCTAGTGCGCCCCAGCGAGCGACGTTTTTGGACTCGCTCTCAGGCAAGAGTAGACGCAGATAGCATAGTTGCTGAATGGTTGTCTTACTCCACCACAAGGGGGAGGTAGCTCACTGATGAGCAATGTACAGTCTTCACCCTTGACAATTCCCCTATCAAGCGTCGGTGAACCAAAACAATTCCCCATTCCCTGGAGTTCATTCGTTCAGATTGTTCTGGAAATAACGGTGGAAGCTCATCAAAATATGCGCCGAGATAAAATCGCCCAGCGAGGTTGGGAAGAAGACATTTTTACAGCCTTGTTGGTAACGAAATACATACGTCCCATTGTGCGTAAACATCCCTTAAGTCTGGTCGTCGAGCCTCAAACGCCTGTATACTCTGAGGCCATGACCGAAGCTATGAAGTCTGGACAGATATCGCCCAAAGAGGCTCCTCAAATTGACATCAAAGTAATTATGCCCCGATGGGACTATAACGAAGTTTATTTTGCCTGGGAATGTAAGTTGGTTGGTGATAAGCGGTCGAACAGAGAATATGCACGTCTGATTTCAGAATATGTCACGGAGGGGATTTTTCGCTTTATTGACGGCAAGTATTCCTCCGAGGTCGATGACGCAGGGATGTTGGGGTATGTGCTCGAAGGGGATGTGAGCAATATAGTGAGCGATATCAATGAAAGTATGTTGAGCTCAAAGCGGAGACGGCAGCTTGCTGCCTCTGATCATCTTATACCTGACACTCCCTTGAATATCAATGACACTTACAGGTCGCAGCATCATCGAAAAAAAGACTCAAGCAAAATTCGCCTCAAGCACTTGTTTCTGACATTTGATTTTGTATAAAGGGAGAACGCGCCGACTCAAACGAGTCGGCGCGTTCATTTTCATCAGCGTTTCTGCCAGCGGAATGGGCGCGAGACCTTAGGCCGTTGCCAGGCCAACCGCTGGCGCGGCGGCGCGCTGGTCGGCCTTGCGGTGATAGAGGCGGATTTATCCAATCCGCTAAATCCATTGACCCGCTTCGCGTCACGGCACCGTAAACCGCGCCTGCAAGTTCCCGTTCGGATCGCTCAGCAGCACGGTCTTGCCGGAGGCCCACACGGCTTCGGTCTGCGCCCAATATAAGTCCGTCACCGTGTCCTCGCCCGCGGCGGTGTGCACGTTCACCGCGCCGCCTTCGAAGAGCGTCAGCGAGGGGAAGGTGTAGAGGTGGCCGGCCTCGTCGCGCAGCGTCCAGCCCGCCAGGTCCACCGGCCCGCCGCTGTTCACGATCACCAGCGTTTCTTCGCTTAGCATGCCGGGAGATTTCACCTCGCGGATCGCCAAGCGGGGCAGCGGGGCATTCGGGTCGCGCGTGGCCGTGGGGATGGGCGTGGGGGGAACGGGGGTGGGCGGA
>DAOTXG010000180.1:0-3985 GCA_034435515.1 Anaerolineales bacterium | reverse complement strand
GCCCCGACGCGCTCATCTACCGCCGCCGCATGGGCCTGCTGGATTACGACGAGCGCATGGCGATCCTGCTGCAGGAAGTCCAGGGCGAGACCTATCGCGGCTACTTTTTCCCGGCGCTGGCCGGCGTGGCCTTCAGCCGCAGCCCGATTGTCTGGACCCCGCGTCTGCGCCGCGAGGAGGGCTTCGTGCGTTTGGTGATGGGCCTGGGGACGCGCGCGGTCGAGCGCGTGGGCGAGGACTACCCGCGCCTGATCTTCCTCAGCCACCCGCTCCTGCGCCCGGAAAACTCGCCTGAGGCCATCGAGCATTACTCGCAGCAATGGCTCGACGCGATTGACCTGCGGGCGAATAAATTCACCACTGTGCCCTTCCGCCAGGTGATCGACCGCGATTATCCGGCCTTGCGCTGGGTGGCTTCGCTGAAGGACGCCGAGTCAGACACCCTCCTGCCGCTCAACCGCCTCGGCCCGGACGTCCTGCCCCAACGGCTGGTGCTGACCTTCGACAACCTGCTGACCCGGAGCGACTTTGCGCCGTTGATCAAGCGTGTGCTGACGACACTCGCGCGCCACTACGACCTGCCGGTGGACGTCGAATTCGCCGTCACCCTCCAGCCAGATTCGTCTCGGCCGCGCCTGATCTTCCACTTGTTACAGTGCCGCCCGCAGAGCCTGCACCTCGGCGAAGCGGCCCGCCCTTTCCCGCTCGACCTGACGCCGGATGACAAGCTCTTTTTCACGACCCAGATGGTGCCGCAGGGGCAGGTGAACGACGTCGAATATCTCGTCTACGTGGACTCGCCGGCCTACGACCGGCTGGCCGATCACGCGCAGCGCAAAGAAGTGGCGTTCGTCGTCGGCCGCTTGAACAAGGCGCTGGAGGGGCGCAATTTCATCCTGATCGGGCCGGGGCGCTGGGGCTCCTCGAACTTCCAGCTCGGCGTGCCGGTGAGTTACGCCGATCTTTACAATGCCCGCGCGCTCGTGGAACTCGCCGTCGGCCCGGAGGGGACGGCCCCCGAACCCTCGTACGGCACGCACTTCTTCCAGGATTTAGTCGAGTCCCGGATTTATTCGCTCGCCGTGCAGCCCAATCACCGGGGCGATTTCTGGAACCAGGAATTTGTCGAGAAGGCGGGCAATAAATTGCTGGACCTCCTGCCAGATGCGGGCAATTACGCCGGCGTCGTCAAACTGATCCACATCCCTGCCGAGCGCCCGGAGCGCGCACTGCACATCGTCATGGACGGCGAGCGCGCCCTGGCCTTCCTGGCGGCGAATGGCTGATGGGGTGTCACGTATTGCGTATTACGTATTGCGTATCGCTGACTCCTTACTCTTTACGTTTTACGCTTCACGTTTTACGCTTTACGTTTTGCTTTGACTCATTGTATACTGCCCTCCACACCTAACTCCCGGAGTCATCCCCTTATGAAAATTTCCTGCCTGCAAGAAAACCTCGCCAAGGGCCTGAGCATTGTCGCGCGCGCCGTGGCCGCCCGCAGCACCCTGCCCGTGCTGGGCAATATCCTCCTCGCCAGCGACAACGGCCGGCTGCGCCTCTCGGCCACCAACCTCGAGCTGGGCATCACCTGCTGGGTCGGGGCCAAGATCGAGGAAGAAGGCGCGACGACCGTCCCGGCCAAGACGCTGGTAGACCTGGTGAACACGCTCCCCCAGGACAAGGTGGAGATGAGCCTGACGGTGCGCACGCAGACGCTCAATCTGGCCTGCGGGCGCGTGCACGCCAATCTCAAAGGGATTGACGCGCAGGAGTTTCCCCTCATCCCGCCCGCCGACCTCGACCGCGCGCTGCAGCTCAACGTGGACGACTTGCGCGAGATGATCAATCACGTCATCTTTGCCGCGGCCACCGACGAGGCCCGCCCTATCCTCACCGGCGTGCTGGCGAAGATTGAGGGCGGGCAGGTGACGCTGGCGGCGGCCGACGGCTTCCGCCTCTCGGTGCGGACGGCGCACCTCTCCACGCCCGCGCCTGAGCCGGTCCAGGCCATCATCCCGGCGCGCGCGCTGGCCGAGCTGGCGCGGGTCATCACCAGCGACGACCCGGTGTTCATGAGCCTGCCGCCGGGCAGAGGGCAGGTCATCTTCCATCACGGCAACGTGGAACTGGTGTCGCAATTGATCGAGGGCGCTTATCCTGACTACACCAGCATCATCCCGAAGGGCTACGTGACGCGCACGGTGATGTCCACCGCCGAGTTCCGCAAGGCGTGCAAGACCTCCGACATCTTCGCCCGCGAGGCCTCGCACACCGCGCGCCTCAAGATCAAGCCGGGGAGCGACCTGACGCCGGGGCAGGTGGTCGTCTCGGCCACCGCCGCCGAGACCGGCGACAACGTGGCCGAGCTCGACGCCAGCGTCGAGGGCGGCCCCATTGACATCGCCTTCAACATCAAATACCTGGTGGACGTGCTCAACGTGATTGACGCGCCCAACGTGGCGCTGGAGACCTCATCGCCGACGAGTCCCGGCGTCATTCGTCCGGTGGGGCGGGACGACTTCCTAACGGTGATCATGCCGATGCATGTCGGGAAATAAGAACTGAGGGAACTCAAGGAACTCAGGGAATAAGGCAATGGCGCAAAACTCACTTTAGCCGACCACCGGAGTCGAGGCTTTAGCCGGAGGAGGCAACAATCACCGGCTAAAGCCTCGATTCCCTGCGGCCTAAAAGCGACTTTTGCGGTACTGCGGAATAAGGGACCCCCGGCGCGGAACAGCGGCGGGGGTTTTGTCTTCATCAGGGGACTGTGAGCCAGGTGACTGACGAGGCGATGGGGCATTCGCCCGTCAGATGAGGGCTGCAACGGGTTGCTTTGCTGGGGAAGGAGGGCTAGAATAGTCACGAGGATGAAGGAAAAGCAGGATAAGGAGCCATTCAATGGGTATCGTAAGAACTTTGGAAGTTTCCCAAGACATTTTGGATTCCGCTCGTCTGACGCTCGCCGAGTTGAAGGTCGAAATGGCGGTCTATTTGTACACTCAGGGGCGCTTATCCATCGGCAAGGCGCGCGAACTGGCTAGCATAGCCTTGTGGGAGTTTCGCCAATTGCTGGCCTCGCGGCGCATTGCGCCCCATTACGACGAACTTGCTCTGAGCGAGGATGTCGCGACATTGCGTGACCTGGGGTAATCGGGAGGATAGCAACGGACGAGGAAGATCTTTACGCCACACAACACGACAACGAATTTGGGACGCTTCGCGAACGAATTCGCTCCATCTCCAATTCGTTGTTGTGTTTGGTCGCGGCGCGCTTCGCGAGCCGCGCTGCGAACTGGCGCCGTCTGGTTCTTATGAGGCCTTGGGCGAAGTTGGCAGCGGATGGGTTAACCGCTTCGCGTGTAACGGATGTGCCCGCATCCGCTCCATCCGCTACCAAATCCGCTGCCGATAACCCCCCAACACCAATTTGCCTTGCCAGAAAAGGGGACTACAATCACAGCACCCACGGAAGGAGGGAACATATGAGGACCAAAACCTTCATCGCCCTGAGCCTGCTCGTCGTTTTGGCATTGCTTGTGCCGGGCGGAGCACAACCTATAGCGGCCGGCCAGCCGCAACTAGCCTTTTCTCCAGCGGTAGCTTTCGCTCGCGACGAAAGGGCCGACCCACTGCAAGGCTTGGCGACAGCAACCGCCCAAAACGTGGAACTGGTCGGCCAGGTCGGCGGTGCTGCTTGGGCTGTTGCCGTGCAAGGCAACTACGCCTACGCTGCTATCGGCCCACGCCTGGTCATTCTGAATATTTCCGATCCAGCCAACCCCACTGCCGTCGGACGGACAGATGTCCTGCTGGGTGCCGCCGGATCAGACAGTATCGAGATAGCGGGAAACTATTATTACAACGAGACTTCGCATGAAAACGAGACTTCACTTATGAAAACGAGACTTTAAGGTTTAGACTCATGGACGAGGAATCCAGAAAGGAGAAGATCGCCATGAGTCCCAAGCGCCAACCCTTT
>DAOTXG010000179.1:0-2689 GCA_034435515.1 Anaerolineales bacterium | reverse complement strand
GACCTGATTTCACTTTGCTGCAAGGATGTCACAAACCCAAATGGAAATGAAAAGCGTTATGGAGGCAATCCTCAAGCGTCACGGCCTGCTGGAAACGTTCAATGCCAGCACGGATTTCCACCTGCGAATCGAAAATGAACCCTGGATGCCACTGGTAATCGAGCGGCATGGAGATGAAATTTCTGTCGCTCACTACGGCGAACTCAATGGCGATGCGATCCGCGATCCTGAAGTGACCTTTCGCCTGGACTGGACCCCAACTTCCATCACGCAGGACCCGGTGGGACGCTACGCTGAAGTGTTTCCGATCGTGGATGGCCAGCAGATGGTGCGCCCGGCTTTGCTGAGGGAACTCAAGTCGTTCGCCAGCCTGTGGGCGCGCAATCTCAAGGAACAAGGCTTCACCGACGACGACGTGGTAGCCACCAGTCTGACTCATGCAGTACTGCTGAATCGTCAAGCGGAACACGACTGACAGCCAGCCTCATTCAACTGTCCCCTTCCTGGCACCGCGCCGATGAGAACTCAACTCATCGGCGCGTTTTCTTTTGAGGAGCCGTCATGTTGACCCAATCCCTGCCAACGCTCATTCCTGCACCAGCTGAAGATCGAATCCAGATCGGGCCAGTGTATCACTGCTTCGTCTGCGGAGTGCAGGCGACCGGGCTTGTACCCTGGCCGGTCAACCCGCTCAATCCGTGCCTCCTGGATGAATGGGCGGCGCACATCGGGTACATGGTCGGGCCCTGCGGCTGCCGGGGCCAGGGACGGGTCGCCCGGCTGGGCGACTGCATCACACCCCTGGACCTCCCCAATGACCAGAGCAAGCCGTATCCGCAGATGATTGGGGAAAACGTGCAGGCTGTGCGCGCCGCGCTTGATTTCATTGCGCAACACGTCCCGTATGGACAACGGTCTGTGGATGCGCCTACCCGGCTTGTCCTTCAACTCATGGCTGGGTTGATTTCACCGGCTCGCGCTATTGAAGAGATTCGGGTGCTTACGCTGCGCGAGGCCGCGAAGCGCGAATCTGTCACCCCGCCAGAGTCTGACGATGGAGCATGTCAATGAATGCGGCCATTTGTGTTGCGTAGACACCACAGTGCTGGTGACTCCGCCCGAGGTGGCGCGCATCAACTGGTACCTGCGGCGTCATCCAGAACTCGAGGCCGCGCTAAAGGACCGCGATATCAGGTGGGGCACGATGTTTCTGGGAGGCTCTACCGGCCTGCCCGTTGTCCAGCTTGATTTTGTGCCGTTCGACGAGCGCGATCCGCAATCGGCGCGGCACTGTCCTTTTTTGCTCCCCGTGTACGGGAGCGACCCGGAGAAGCCGCGCTGGCTGAACATGGCGTGGTGCGGAATCCGTGAGGCCCGGCCCTCCGTGTGCCGCCTCTTCCCGGTTGGGCGGGTTCTGCTGGATCCCAATTCCGCAGATCAGCCCGAAGCCTGGGAATATCGCATCGTGCAGCGCTGCCCTGGCTTCGAGCCTGCCCCTCTGGGTGAAGCCACGCCGCCGGGTTATCAACCACCTGATCCGAAGCAGACCGTCAGGGCTTGGCTGGCCGGTCAGATGAATCCCGACCAGGAGCGCGAGAAAGAGTTCTACATGCACAAGGTCCTGCCGGCGTTCATGGCGGAACGGCTGCATGCCCCGACCGAAGACAACCCTGACGGCCTTTTGCCGGAAGGTATCGCGCTACCTCTCCTGGGGCGGCTGCTCTATTCTCCACCGTCGCCGCCCTCCGACTCCGCGCAGGATCATCCAGCGATCATGGCATGGCTGGAAGAGCTGCGAACTCGGCCAAAAGAGCTCAAGACAATTCTGAGCGAATACTTGACTGAGCCAGACATCCAGCCTCGGGCTTGAAAGGCTCCTTCCGCAATAGATGAGATGTGCCCGCCTTTCCAGGCAAGATTGGTAGATCACCACAACTTTGAGACGGATTGAGTGCCACTGCACTCATGAACGCCACACTTCGACGAGCCGATGGGCGCATACGCAGCCCACCGGCTCGTTTTCTATTCCGCACAGACCCTCAAATGCCACATGAATGAAAACGATGAGAAAGACCCCAAGCGCAGTGAGGCGGCCCGCCGGGCCTGGAAGACGAAGAAAGACCGAGGCATCAAACCCTTCGATGGGCATCAATCCGCCGGAGGCAAGGCAGCGGCCAGTCTGCCGCCCCCCGAGCGCTGCCCCTGCTGTGGTCTGGAAGCCGAGGTGTTCGGTTCGCGCATGGCCTGGCTGGCCCATCGCAGCGGCATCACGCAGACGGAGAGGATAGGCCGGGCGGCGATGGCGCGACGCTTACAGCGCATAGCCCTCGCCAAGACTTGGCGACGGCTCTCCAACGCCTATCGTCTGCTTCATGGGTTGCCGCTAATCAGCGGTGATGATAATCATCCGGATGCCATCGGGGGGAAGTAAGCACCTGGCTCGTGCAGTGAGTAAGCATGTGGTATTCGACGATGAAGCGAACCATAGCAATACCACGACGGATTCGTGACATCCAATGGCGCAGGCGCCGCGTGATCGGCATGTGCGGCTACAGCGTCGTGTATGAAATCGCGGCGGGCTTGTGCGTCAAGGTTGGGTGGATCACGGAAGGCGAGGCCGAGGCTCAACGTCACCTGGCCCGACAGGGATTGGCCGTGCCAGTCCTGGATCATACCCCCGGCCTCGAAT
>DAOTXG010000178.1:0-21842 GCA_034435515.1 Anaerolineales bacterium | reverse complement strand
CACCTCACGCCGCTGTCGCCACTGCAGCGGCACATTTTGAAACTGTTAAAGTTCCCGTTGACGCTCTACTCGCGCCTCCAGCACCAATCCCTGAAACTCGCTCCTAAAATGGGCGAACCGTGAGTTTCCGTCTTCGGGATAAGCGAAATACGCAAGATGACCCTCTCGACGAGCACATCGTCAATATTCTAACGAACGGGTTGAAAGACGCAGTTTGTCAAAAATCGTCCGGCCCCCTGATTAGCCCTGACCTGACCGTCTATCGTCCTGATCTCTGCGATAATGTATCCTCGGAGATTCTCAGGGTTGATACTGCGCGCATCGTTGCGATTGAAGTTAAGAAACTCGAAAGGTCTGCTACAGGTGAAGTCGGAAGACCGACGGGCATGGATTACAACACGACGCCTCCATGCGGTACTGTTCGCGTCTATGACGCGGACGATTCGCCTCTGGATATTCGCGGGTTTTATCTGTTCGTGATTCAGGAGAATGTCTCGGACAAAGAATACATCATCAGCGCATTGGCCTTATGCGATGGCAATATCTTGAACGAAGATTTCGACCTGTACTTGAAAATAACCAGCCAACGGGAGAAGGAAATTGGTCTTGGCACATACGGCAACGGCGCAAATCGCAACCGCCCCATGCTTATATTCTCTAACCCGTTGGGCGCTTCTGAACTGGACCATTCCGCAACGCTTATCAACGGAGACGCCTCGGCCAATGCCGACCCAAGGTTACAACTGGTCTATCGCCTCATACGGACAGCGAGCGCTGGCGAGCAAAGAGAGTTCTTTGCCTATCGCCAGGCAAGCCATGTCCTCCGTGATAGGCCCGAGCAGGTCTTGACCGACCCTTTTCCTCAACCTGCGAGTCGAGTTAGTGCGACACAGGCCCGAGGCAAATTCCGCCTGCCGATTAGACCGACGAAACGCTGATGTTTCCAGAAAGCCCAGCTACAGTGAATGGACTTAAGGCCATCGAGAATGGCTTTCCGATAGGGTTTGTCAGTCGCTTGGCCGAACATGAATCCTGGCGGAAGGAAGTCTATCGCCCCATCTACTACATTCATAAATGGTGGGCAAGGCGATTAGGCTCAGTATTCCGCGCCATAATTCTAGGAAGCTGTCTTGAGAGAACTCAAGATGTAGAACGTCTATTTTACGAGCCGACCAAATTCCCCGGCGTCACTATCTTTGACCCGTTTATGGGAAGTGGCACGACGATAGGTGAAGCAGTAAAACTCGGTTGTCAGGTTATCGGCAGAGATATAAACCCTGTTTCGCTACTCATGGTGAGCACCGCGCTTCAGGCATACTCGACGCGCGAAGTCCAGGAAGCATTTGACCGCCTTTCAAGAACTGCGGGTGAGAAAATCCGTTCTTTCTATTCGGTCAAGTTGCCCAATGGGGAGAAAGCCGACGTTCTTTATTACTTTTGGGTAAAGGTCGTTCCCTGCCCTCTGTGCGGGCATGAAGTGGAACTATTCAAGTCCAGGGTGTTTGCCAAGAATGCAAGCCCCCGAAAGCATCCCGAAGCCAAAGCAACTTGCCCGAAGTGCGGCGCCATTAACGACATCAGGCACGACTCCAAGAAAGCCGCCTGTCATCAATGTAAGACTACCTACAACCCTCAGGTTGGCGCAGTGGTGGATAAGAAAGTTGCCTGTCCTGCCTGCAATGGCAACTTTTCAGTCATTAGCGCGGTTCGCAAGTTGCCGCTCCCTCCGCGTCATACGCTGTACGCCAAAATGGTTCTGACTGCTAACGGGGAGAAAATCTACCTTCCAGCCGATGAGCATGACCGGGCCTCTTTTGAAGCGGCTGAATCTCTCCTGGATGGATTATGGGGGGAGATCCCCAAAGTAGATATTCAATCGGGCTACAATACAGACCAAATCCTCAATTACAACTACAAGCGCTGGCATGAGCTGTTCAACGCGCGCCAGTTGGTTTGCTTTGCGCTTCTGTCGGCTGAGATTCGCAAAATCCAGCAGCCTGAATTACGCGCCCTCTTTGCTTGCCTGCTTTCAAGCACGCTCGAATTCAACAATCTATTTTGTTCGTTCAAAGGCGAAGGCACGGGCGCTGTGCGCCCGATTTTTGCCCATCACATTTTGAAGCCCGAACTCGCCCCGCTCGAAGCCAACGTTTGGGGAACGCCGAAGTCCTCAGGCTCGTTTTCCACGTTGTTCGAGTCCCGGATCATGCGAGCGTTGGAATACAAGGCCAGGCCATTTGAGTTTAGAGTCACAGGAGTCAACGGGAAACAGCGAAACCAGAAAATCTTTGACTTGAGCAACTCGGTAAACGTGACGATTGCCGGTAACTACCAGGAATTCGCTTCAGGCAATTCAATCTATCTTTCGGCTGGCGACTCGGCGAAAACGGATTTGCCAGGCGAGTCCGTAGATTTCGTCATTACGGACCCGCCCTTTTTTGACAACGTACACTACTCGCAACTGGCAGATTTCTTTTACGTTTGGCTTCAGGCTATCCTTCGTAAGGATAGCCTCACGACTTCAGTAACGACCCGCTCACCTGATGAGGTCCAGGATACGGACGCTGATAATTTTGCAAACAAGCTGATCGCCGTGTTTAAGGAGTGCCGCCGAGTCCTAAAACGCGATGGGCTGCTTGTCTTTACCTACCATCATTCAAGAATTGACGGTTGGTTGGCTTTGTACAGAGCCATACGTGAGTCGGGCTTCTATGCGACTCACGCACACCCCGTCAAGTCTGAAATGTCAGTGTCAATTCCCATTCAGCAGTCGAAAACACCCATAAACTTCGACCTCATCCTGGTTTGCAGAAAAGACGCGCCTGCATTTCCGCTTGCGCGCCAGGAGGGTGTTCCTGTGTCGGTCTGTCTTGGCGAAACCCGAAAGATAGTCCAAGAACTCCAGAACGTATCCATGCCAGTCTCGGCCGGCGATGTCAAAGTGATATTCTTGGGCTGCGTATTATCTAAGCTCTCTCTCATCGGAGACTTGCCACAGGAAATCGAGTTTTTGCGGAGTATCGAGCAGAAGGCGGACACGCTCATCGGAGAGATTCTGGCGTCAGCAGGCAACGTCGCCAAATAGCAGGGGGCGTGGCTCAGTCCTGCTTGCAACCGCCGTTACGCCGCTGCGCTCTGCAACATCGCTGAAGCCCAGCCGTTGGTCGGCGCGAAGCCATGACCGTAATTTGCTCGTTTCCGGCCTCTCGCTGATAATAAGGCCTGCTATGAAAAGTACACGCCCTTCTCGATTTGCCATTTGCCTCAAGAACAAGGACTGTGAAGATTTGGTTGTCCGCAAGATTTATCAGGTTTTGCCGGACGAAAAGGCCGAGAGAGAAAACTACATTCGCGTCGTTGATGAGTCGGGCGAAGATTATCTTTATCCAGCCAGTTACTTTTTCATCATAGAACTCCCGCGGAAGGTCGAGCGCGCGTTGAAGCGCACGTTACCCGTTGCCGCGTAAATGGGGCGGCGTTTTCAACAACTCAAGGAAACAGATCAAGCCGGTGTATTGGCGGGCATAGGGCCACTGCCGCTGCGCTACGCGCCTGAAAGCCTCCAGTATGCCGCACTTTTACCGCTCTCATCACGCTTGAGAAAGTATGAGCGATAACCTGCAACATTAGGCGAGGAAATATCTTATGTCGCAAGCAAGTATTCGCATTCCTAAGCGCAGTATTTCTGCTCTGGCTGATGGCCTTGATGCTTCAGAATTGACGCATGATTGGCAGGTTGAAACTCTTGGCGAAACGATAATTGCGCGCAAAGGTGAAGCAGTTATCGTCGTGTCACTTCAATGGACAGAGCAGATGGAATGTTTAGGCGTTGACGTGCGCCTGATAAACAAAGGCTCTATCTCCATTGTTCCTATCAGGTTTTCGGATATATTCCCTGCATATCCCAGTATACGATGGGATGGGAAAGAAGGCAGGTGGAAAGGATATGATGAACGCGCTCCTGGATTTGACCCTCTTCCCATCCCTATACGCGGCGCTCTAATTGCTCACTTGGTTCGCGAAATTGCGCTTACTCAAATTATGATTACGCATGGCCTGAAACCTGAAAGTGAACAAGCACAGAAATATGCACAGGCCGCGATGGTTATTGTGGGCTTGCTTTGCGGAGATGACATTAGACGTTATCGGAAATAACTGTTTCCGTGTAAAAGAAGCCGAATTTTCGCGGGAAAATGGCGCTTTCGCCAACAATCGCGCTTATTTCCGATAACGTCTATTGATGAACACCTCCCCGGTACAAGGGATGATAAGTAAGGAAAATGGGCGCTCAATTGCCAAGTATTCGTTCATGTCATGCAGGGGTTTTAGGCAAGGAGGGGTCCGAAAATCGTGCGGCACAACCCGCCGCGCGTGCAGCGGATTCGCTCTCCGTTCGCTTCGATGAGCAGTATGCGCCCCGTTGGCCTGCTTAATGCACACGTCGGGTCTGCTCCCCTGGCTCTTTAGGTGACACACGGATTTCCCGCAGGCAGTCTGGGCTGGCAAGTATTCCGTCCGAGCCGCACCACGATTCTGGCAGGAATCCTGGCAAAATCGGCAGAATCGCGCCCGGAACACTTGCCAATTCTGAGGCCCGAAATGGCTCTCAGGGAAATCAGTGTGACACACCGATTTCCCTGAGCAGCGTTTAGGGTGCTTGAATTGGCAAGAATCTCTGTCAACGAATGCTCAACGAATAAACGAATGACGGCGGCGGTTACGGGGCATTCGTTTATTCGTTGCCTCATTCGTTGACAGATGGATTATTTGCCCGTCCAGAGTCCCGCAGGGAAATCCGTGTGACAGGAGTTGTCCATGAACGACCAAGACTACAGTGAGTTGTATGACACCCTGTCCAACATCCTGAGAGATAAAGAACTGGTTTGGGTGTTGGATCAGGTAAGTGAACAGATTCGCCTCGGCAAGACCGAGAGCAAAGAGATATTTCCCGAGGAAGAAGGGCGTCAGCAGAACCCTCTACCCGGCGTAGAATCGAGGCTACAAGCACCAAGAGGAAGAAGAAGGAAAAAAGAAGAGTTCCTGGTATCCACCGAATACACACCGAAAGAGAAACTAATCCTACTAATCGATGCGATTGAACAATCTGTGGTCAACACCAACAGGATGGTTTACGAGACTTTGGACTTCGTGCAGGCTAAGTTTGGCATTCGCACAATCGTCTTCTATTCAGCAGAAAACCAAAGGGAAAAGGAGTTCACTTCGCATGACTTTAATGAAAGTACCCAGCGGATCACGCGTCTGATGGGTTTGCTTGAAGAGCTAAGGAGACGGATCAATGCCGATTGACCCGGTCTTTCTCAACGAAATCCAAACAGCCTTAGGCAATGCGATAACGCCTAGCCTTACCAGTGCGGACGACGCATCAGACGGATTTGAGGCATACATCTTTGGACTTGTAATCAGAGCCGCACAAAACGAAGG
The DNA here is from genome assembly GCA_034435515.1 of Anaerolineales bacterium. Taxonomy (GTDB): domain Bacteria; phylum Chloroflexota; class Anaerolineae; order Anaerolineales; family UBA6663; genus DATDRS01. The sequence continues at coordinate 16,400 of DAOTXG010000178.1, read as the reverse complement.
TGCCGTACTCTCCTTCAGAGACGTGATCTATAATACCCCTTCTACATTTGTTTTCAGAACAAGCCCAGGCTACATCTCGTCCACAGAGAAACCATATACGTATGGCATCATAGATTTTCCTGGCAAGCCAATACTGGAAGCGCATGTTGGAGTGCGAATTTCCGGCCGTTCGAACGTGCTACATGAATGTGATGTCGCTGTGATTGACCAAGGCGAGGCCGAAATATGCCGGCAAAACGCGAATGTCCATCCACGATATAGCAAAGTGATGATGGCCGTCGAATGCAAATTCTATACTAATCACATTGGTCTTGGCCTTGTGCGTTCATTCGTTGGGCTAATATCAGACATCTCAAAGAAGGACCGCTACTTCGTTGTGAATACACCACTCGGCCCACAAGATTCTATTCAGTCATATTTATCAAAGCTCTCACAAGGATGGGAGCATGGGGTAGTGCCAAGTTCAATCAACTCACTGTCAAGGCTCATGGGTTCGTTCCAGAACACTTTCAAAAACTACAAGGCAAGACGAAGATAGACTGCTCATCTAAAATCATGTGGCGGGTCAGCCCGCGCTACTAAGAAATCCTTCTCACTTTTCTCCTGATCTTCACACAGCAACGGAGGTGGACGGAGGCTCATCCGCTTCACCCCCGATGTCGTGATAGTGGACACGATGCTTGAGCAGGTAATACAAGGAAAGCCCCGCGCGGCGAGGCTGGAGGCCGGCGGCGTTGCTCCACTTTCAGACAGGAATCACACATGCATGATCGAACCCCTCAATCTACGTGACTACGAACAACTAGCGCGGGAGCGTCTGCCGCCGATGGTCTACGACTACTACGCCGGCGGCGCGGGCGACGAAATCACCGTGCGCGAGAACGAGCAGGCCTGGGCGCGCCTGCGGCCCCGCGTGCTGGCGGATGTGAGCGCGTGCGATGCGAGCAGCGACATTCGCCCCACCCTGATTACCCGATAGGAGAGACGCCGCATGGCCACTACCAAACGTGCACCGAAGAAGAAACCCGCCGACCCGGAAGCCGGCCCGACCCCGAGCCGCCCCCACACTCCAGGCCCGGCCTACGGCATCCCCAGGGACAAGAAAGGACTCCTGCCCTGGTCGCACGTGTCCGAGCGCATGGCCCAGGCGATGTGTTATTGGATCTGCACCGTCGGCCCCGATGGCCGCCCCCACGCGACGCCGGTTGACGGCTTGTGGCTGGACGACACGTTGTATTTTGGCGGGAGTCCCGAAACGCGCCGCAACCGCAATCTGGCCGCGAACCCGGCCGTGTGCGTCCACCTGGAAAGCGGCAGCGACGTCGTCATTCTGCAGGGCGAGGCGCGCCCGCGCACGCCCGATCGGGAATTAGCGCATCGCCTGGCGGAAGCCTCGGCCAGAAAGTACGGCTACGCGCCGAAGCCGGAAGAATATCAAGCCAACGGCGTGCACGTGTTCCGCCCGCAAGTCGCGTTCGGGTGGAAGCAGTTTCCCAGGGATGTCACGCGCTGGCGCTTCCCGGACGACAGGAGGTGAACAATGGCATCAGATTCCGAGCAACACTCCGCCGAAGCACAGGCCCGGCGGCTGGAGAGCGTGTCCGAAGGACTGACGGCGTTGCTCAACCAGCCCGAGGTGGCCCGGCGTTTGCGCGCCGCCCCCGGCGAAAACGAGTGGTCGGCGATGCAGGTCGTGGGGCACATGGTGGAAATGCTCCCGTATTGGCTGAACCAATGTCAGGGGCTGATCGCGGCCGCCGAGCCGCCCCAGTTCGGGCGCACGCTCGACGCGCCGGAACGCCTCGCCGGGGTCGAACGCGGCGCGACGGGAGCGCCGGACGAATTACTGCGCCTGCTGACTGACGAAGTTCAGACGACGGCGCGCGCCATCCGGCAGATGTCGGCGGCGGAGCGCGGCAAGAAGGGACTCCACCTCCGGCGCGGCGAGATGGCGGTGGCGGACGTCGTGGAGGTGTTCATCGTCGCCCACGCCGAGGAACATCTGGTACAGGTGCGAGCCGCCCTATCGTAGGGGCAGGGCCGCCGCCCCGCAGTGCAACTGCGGGGCGAACAAAAAGCGCAGTTTATGCCCGCAGGAAGTATACTTCTGACCGCGCCAACCGTCACGCTGCAAACGTGACCTACGCAGCGCCTCGCTAAATCTGGGAGAGCCATCCGTGTAAATCCGCGTCAATCCGTGTCCCAACCACCCCAGGGACGCGGCCCGAAGAGTTCCCCCAGTTCCTTCAGTTCCTAACCTCTTTCCAACTTTCCTCCTGCCAGCGGCCAGTAGCCTAAAAATTCTCCCCCAAAACCTCCCAAAACTGCCGCTTGACAAATAGCACTTTTGTTCTATTATTAGAACACAAGTCCTACACAACTCAGGAGCCATATGCCTATGCTAAGCCAAAAACAGGTCGAAATCTACGACTACATCCGGGCATATACCAACCGCACCGGCCGCCCGCCCACCCTCGACGAGATCCGCCAGGCCCGGGGGCTGAGCACCAAGTCGCTCGTCGTCTACCACCTCAGGGCGCTGACCTCCGCCGGGCTGATCGAGCACACCCCCAACGTCTCGCGCGGCATCCGCGTCCTGGAACAGGAAGCGCCGGAGGGCGTCACCTTCTCCATCCCCATCAAGGGCTGGATCCGCGCGGGCCAGCCGGTCCTGACCGGCGAAGTCGAGGAGGCTCTCGAACTCACGCGCAGCCTCGTCCCGCAAGTGGATGGGCTGTACGGCCTGCGTGTGCGCGGGGACTCGATGCGCGACGCCCTGATCAACGACGGCGACATCATCGTCCTCCAGCACCAGACGACGGCGAAGAACGGCGATATGGTGGCGGTGCGCCTGACCGACCGGGACGAATTCACCCTCAAACGCTTCTACCGCGAGCCGGGGCAGGTTCGCTTGCGCCCGGCCAACCCGCAGTACGCCGACATCCTCGTCCGCCCTTCGGCGGTCGAGGTGCAGGGGCGCGTCGTCGCCGTCATCCGCCAGTTCTGACGAAGTGGAAGGCCCGCCGTGGCGCTCACCCGCGAATCCCTCGAACAGCAGGCCGACCGCATCGAGCGGGTGCTGGCCTCCCACCGCGTCCCGGCGCGGGTGCACGGCGGCTCGGTCTCGCCGCGCTGGATCCGGTTCATGGTGACGCCCGGCCTCGGCGCGAAGGTGGCCTCGGTGCGCAGTCTCTCAGAGGAACTGGCGATGGCGCTGGGCGCTGACGAAGTGCGCGTGGCGCGGGACGGGGAGGCCCTGGCGGTGGAAGTGCCGCGTCAGGACCCTCAGCCCGTGCGGCTGCTGACGCTGCTGCGGGAGTTGCCGGACATTCCGCCCCTCACCACCTGCCTCGGCCTCGCCGACGATGGCCGCCCGCTGCTACTGCGCCTGCCCTCGCCTGACGTGGCCCACGTGCTGGTCGCGGGGATGACCGGCTCGGGCAAGACCGAGTTGATGCGGACGATGATCGTCTCGCTCGCGCTGACCAACCGGCAATCCCGGTTGCAAATGGCGCTGATTGACCCGAAGAGCCGGGGCTTCGCACCCCTGGCCGGCCTGCCGCACCTGATGGCCGGCGTGGCCTCCGACGCGGCTGCCGCGCTCGCGCTGCTCGACCGGCTGATGGCCGAAATGGAACGCCGCGACGGGCAGGGGATCACCGCACCGCACATCCTCGTCGCCGTGGACGAGCTGCTGGACCTGCTGGTGGCCGACGAGCTGGCGGGGCGACGTGTGACCCGTTCCGGGTACACCGTCGAGCAGGCGCTGACTCGCATCGCCCAGAGGGGCCGCGAGGCCGGTCTGCATCTTGTCGTCGGCGTGCAAAAGCCGTCCACCGCCGCCATCGGCGCGATGCTCAAAGCCAACTTCCCGGTGCGGCTGGTTGGCAAAGTGGCCAGCGCCGACGACGCCCGCGTGGCCGCCGGGCAGGGCGGTACGGGCGCAGAAAAACTCGGCGGCAGCGGCGACTTCATCGCCCTCGCCGCCGGGCAGATGATCCGCTTCCAGGCCGCCTGGATCCCGGCGCAGGATTGGGCGAAGATCATGAGCGGCGCGGCGGCGGATGACGACGAAGACTGAGTTGGAAGCACAGTAAATCAGTCGAGAGGAGACCCAAGATGGACATCGGGATGCTATGGTATGATGACGATACGAAACGCAAACTGGACGAAAAAGTGGCCCGCGCGGTCGAGCACTACCGCAAGAAATACGGCGCGACGCCGACCATTTGCTTTGTCCATCCGAGCATGTTGCCCCATGGGGCGGAGACCGCCGCCGGGATACCGCTCCGCCCGGCGAAGACGGTCATGATCAACCACTTCTGGCTCGGCGTGAGCGACCCCGCGGAACGCAAGCGCCGGGCGAACTAGGAGGGGCGGGCTTGCCCGCCCCAACCCTGCTCCAGCGCGCCCTTGCTGTCACAGGCCTGTTGTTCAAGTTCAGCGCCATAGCTTCGAGGTGAGAAAAACAAAGGAAATTACAATGACCTCGACCGGAAAGGCGACCTTTACGACAAAAGCGTGGGACGAAAAGCCCTACGCCGAAATTGACGGCGAGCGCAAACTCACCCGCACCCGCGCTGTTTTCATCTACGAGGGCGATATTGAGGGGGAAGGCACGGTGGATTATCTGATGGCCTACAGCCCGAATGGTTTGGGCAACTTCGTCGCGCTGGAACGCCTCGTGGGCCGCGTCGGCGGTCGGTCGGGGAGTTTTGTCATTCAGCACACCGGCACATTCGATCCGAAATCCGTAAACACCCGCTGGCTCTTCGTGCCGGGATCGGGCACGGGCGAGTTGGAGGGCATCGGCGGCGGCGGCGAGTTTGTGCTGGCGGGCCATGGGCCTTATCCGATCACCTTTGACTACAACCTCAAGTAGTGAACAAGTCCTCGTTCAACAGGAGAAACAATGTGGCTTTTGACGACCAACTCGCGGAACGCATCCGTCAACAACTCGGCCAGCGCCGGGACGTGACCGAAAAGAAGATGTTTGGCGGCCTGGCCTTTCTGGTGAACGGCAACATGTGTTGCGGCGTGCATGGCCGGGAGTTGATCCTCCGCCTTGACCCGGAGCAGACCGCCCAGGCATTGAGCAAACCCCACACGCGGCTCTTCGATTTGACCGGCCGTCCGATGAAAGGCTGGATTTTGGTCCAGCCCGAAGGCCTCACCACGAAGGCTGCTCTATCGAAGTGGATTCAGGCCGGGATGAAGTACGCTTCGTCTCTGCCCGCCAAGTGACAAAAACTCGTTAAGGAGCAAAGCATGAGTAGCGTAAGAGTACTGGTTGGCACGCGCAAGGGCGCGTTTATTCTGACCTCGGATGCAAAGCGCAAGCGGTGGGATATCAGCGGCCCCCACTTTGCGGGCTGGGAGATTTACCACCTCAATGGCTCACCCGTTGACCCGAACCGGCTGTACGCCTCGCAATCCAGCGGCTGGTTCGGGCAGGTGATCCACCGCTCCAATGATGGCGGCAAGACGTGGGAGACGGTGGATAACAAGTTCGTCTACGACGGCGTCCCCGGCACGCACCAGTGGTACGACGGCACGCAGCACCCCTGGGAATTCAAGCGCGTCTGGCGTCTCGAACCGTCGCTGACCGATCCGGACACGGTCTACGCCGGCGCCGAAGATGCCGCCCTGTTCCGCTCCAGCGACGGCGGGCAGACGTGGCAGGAACTTCCTGGGCTGCGCAGCGCCAAGGGGCACCTCTGGCAGCCCGGCGCCGGTGGGATGTGCCTGCACACCATCCTGCTGGATCCGAGCAACCCCGAGCGGATCTTCGTCGCCATCTCGGCCGCGGGCGCGTTCCGCACCGACGACGGCGGCCAGACGTGGCGGCCGGTGAATCAAGGCCTGAAATCCCAGTTCGAGCTTCCCGATCCGAACGCCGAGGTCGGCCACTGTGTCCATTGCCTCGCGATGCATCCGTCGCGCCCGGGCGTGCTGTTCATGCAGAAGCACTGGGACGTGATGCGGAGCGACGACGCCGGCGATTCGTGGCGCGAGGTGAGCGGGGACTTGCCGAGCGACTTCGGATTCCCGATCGCCGTTCACGCGCACGAGCCAGAGACCATCTACGTCGTCCCGATCAAGAGCGACTCGGAGCATTACCCGCCCGACGGCAAACTGCGCGTGTACCGCAGCCGGGCAGGCGGAAACGAATGGGAGGCGCTGACGAACGGTCTGCCGCAAAGCGACTGCTACGTCAACGTGTTGCGCAGCGCGATGGCGGTTGACTCGCTTGATGCGTGCGGCGTGTATTTTGGCACCACCGGCGGGCAGGTGTACGCCTCGGCCAACTCCGGCGATAGTTGGGCGCCCATCGTCCGTGACCTTCCGGCGGTGCTGTCGGTCGAAGTCCAGACATTGCCATGATCCGAGTCGTACTTCCGCATCATCTGCGGACGCTGGCGCGCGTCGGCAGAGAGGTCGAGCTCCAGGTTGAGGGGCCGGCGACGCTGGGCCTGGTCCTGGACGCATTGGAGGCCAGGTATCCGATGCTGCGGGGGACGATCCGCGATCACGTCACGCAACAGCGCCGGCCCTTCATTCGGTTCTTCGCCTGCGGGCAGGACTTATCGCATGAACCGCCCGAGGCCCGGCTGCCCGACGCGGTGGCCATGGGCGCAGAGCCGTTTCGGATTGTAGGCGCTATGGCTGGAGGCTAGACGCCCTCGATGAAAATCCGTTACCTCGCGCTATCCTGCGCCCTGGCGTTTTTCGGCGGCCTGGGGGTGGTCATCGGCCAGCGCCTGACCGCCGAGGCGATGGCAGTGATGCTGGGCGTGATCGCCGGCGCGGCGGCCAGCATCCCCACCAGCCTGATCGTGGTGTGGTTTGCCACGCGCAACCAGACGCCCGGCGGGCCGCTCGAACCCGAGCCGCCGCTCCCCGTCGAGCAGCCGGAGCCGCCCACGGTCTGGATGACGCCTCAGGCCATGCTCCCGCCGCAGGTGCGCTACCAGAACTTCGCGGGTTATCCGCCGTTTGCCTACCCGGTGTATCCTTACCCGGTCGAGCCGGTGATGGCGCCGCCTGCGCCCCGGCGCTTCACCGTGATCGGCGGCGCGGAGGCCTGGCTAGACGACTCGCCCACACAGCCGGAGGCCCTATGGCCGCAGCGTTGAACACTCGCCCACGCCGGATCGGCGAGCCTATCCTGGTCCCGGCGAAGCAGCACGGCTATTTTCCGCGGGCCTTTATCTGGCGCGGCCAGCGGCGCGAGGTGCGCGCCGTCGAGGCCTGCCGCACGGAAGTGAAACGCGCCTGGCCGGGCAGCGTCGAGCGGCACTACTTCACCGTGCGCACCGACAGCGCCGTGTTCGAGCTGGCGCAGGACCTGGCGCGCGACACCTGGCAGGTGGAGCGCGTGTGGGCGGCCGGCGAGGAGGCGTGAGATGACTCTCCCCGGACTCTGTAGAACGCTGACGACGCTGAGAGGCGCGGATTGGCGCTGATCGCTTTGTTTTGTCGGTATTGGGATAGACGACAAACGGGACGCAGGCTCCGGCTTGCGCCCCGTTTGATTTAGAGTCAAGATAGAGCCTGAAGGCACAGATTTCGTAGTGACGACCGTCGTGACCGCTTCGCGTCAGTCGTCAGAGCAAGAGCGACTAAAGTCGCTACTACGCGAATGTGATTTCGTAGTGACGACTTTAGTCGTCAAAGTAAAAGCGACTAATCATGAACGACGACTCCCTCCCCTCCAATAAAGCCGAACTACTGACGCGCGTTCAGGCCGAGCGCGCGGCGCTGGAGCAGGCGATTGCCAACCTGAGCGAGGCCCAGATGACTGCGCCCGGCCCCGAGGGCTGGTCGGTGAAAGACCACCTGGCTCACGTGGTCACGTGGGAGCAGATTCTTGTCCTGGCTCACCTCCAGGGCCGCTCCTTTGCCGAAGCCGCGCACATGGACGAGGCGACAGCCGCCGCCACCGCGCATATGACCGCAGAGACCGGCCTGAACGCTTACTTTCACGAGCGCGACAAAAACCGCTCACTGTCCGAGGTCCTCGCCGATTTCCATCGTTCCTATCGTCGCCTGCTGGCCGTGCTGGAAGAGATGGATGACGCCCGCTTGCTGGCCCCGCGCGACCCCGACGACCCAGACAGCCAGCCGCTGATGCACGTCGTCGTCGGCGATACCTATGCGCATTACCGCGAGCACCGCCGCATCATCCTGGAGTTGCTGGCCGGTAGTCCGTCAACCTAAATTGGGAAGTAACGACTTAAGTCGTTACTACGATATGGAGGCCACATGATCATTTCCGGCTACAAACACTTCGGCGGCCGGCAGGTCGAGGCCGGGGCGCTCAAGAACGTGCTCGCGCATCTCGGCGTCGTCGCGCCCCACACCGGCCAGCCATTCAGCGATGCGCTGTTGTTTGGCGTTGGCGGTGGGATTGGCCTCGGCTACTTCGTCTATGCCTCGGCGAGTTACACGACGCTGTTTGTGGCAACCCGCATCACTACCGAAGAAACTAGGCGGCCTGGATTTCTGCAGGCGATGACCGAGCGGCTGGGAATCAAACTCGTCGCTCAGAAATCGTCCAATGCGGCTGGCGTCGAGAAGAAAGTCAAACAGGCGCTGAGCGCAGGCCGCCCGTCTATCCTGTGGGTCAACCCATTGGGATTGCCTTACCCCGGCACGCCGAATGGCTATCACACGCTCGTCGTGTTCGGGGTTGACGACGAAAGCGGGGACGTGCACCTCGCCGACCGGAGCGCCAAACTCCTGACAATCAGCCGATCAGAATTTGCCGCCGCGCAGCAGGGCGGCGACCCGCCCCGCTTCCGCACGGCGCGGGTGGACGTTCCGCGCCCTCCCAAGACGGCCGCGCTCAAGGCCGCCGTCCGGCAGGGCATTCGCGATTGCTGCGCGCAGATGCAAAACGGGTTCGGGCCGAAGAACTTCAGGTCGAACTTCGGGTTGAGCGCGCTGGAGAAGTGGGCTGGCCTGCTCGCCGACCCGAAGGACTCGCGCGGCTGGCCGAAATTCTTCCTGCCGGGACCGCGTTTGTACCAGGCCTTGACCTCGGCCTTTGATCAAATCGAGAACCGGGGTGACGGCGGGAGCGCGTTGCGCTCGCTGTACGCCGACTTTTTAGACGAGGCGGCGGGCGTTCTGCGGAAATCTGCTTTGAACAACGTCGCCGGGCAGTTCCGGGAATCCGAGCGGCTGTGGGGCAGGTTGAGCGCGGCTCTTTTGCCGGACTCGGTCCCAGTGTTCAAAGAGGCGAAACGCCTGATGGTCAAACGGCGGACGCTGTTCGAGAAGAAGGGGTTGGCGGCGCAGAGCGAGATCAGGAGCACTGACGCCCGGCTGGCCGAGATCAGGGCGCGGATGGATTACGAGTTTCCCTTGAGTGCAGGCGAAGCCACCGACTTGTTCTCCGGCCTGCGCGAGCGCGTCCTGAGTATTCACGCGGTGGAAACGGAAGCCATCCGCGCGCTGAAGAAACTGGCGGGGTGAGACCTTTAGGGTCTCCGAGACCCTAAAGGTCTGGGAGGCAGTAACAAGTCCCTCATTCTAACGCCTGCTTATTCCGGCTCCGTAATCACCTCGGTAATCAAATCCGTCATCGAGACCATGCCGATGACCTGGTCGTGCTCCACTACGGGCGCGTGGCCGATGTTGCTCTGCGCGAACAATCGCGCGATCATTTCCACCTTCAGCGACGGATTGACGACGATCAGCGGCTTGGTCATGATCTCGTCCACGCGCACCTCCGCCGGGTCGAAGCCGTAGGCCAGCACCTTGTCCACGATGTCCGCGTAGGTCACGATCCCGTAGGCGTCGTCGTCCGACTCTTTCTCCACGAGCAGGCTGCGCACGCCGTGGTGCCGCATCAGCGCGGCGGCGTCCTGCACGGTGAGCTCGGACAGGATGGTAGCCAGGTCGGTGCTCATGATGTCGCGGGCGCGGAGGTTGTAGTTGGCCATGTCTTTTCCGTAGTGCGTATTGCGTATTGCGTAGCCAACTCTACGGAATACGCACTACGCACTACGCAATACGCGCTTACGCCGTCAAACTCGCCGCCAGTGTATCCAAAGCGGCGGCCGAGTCAACCTGGCCGGTCTTGATGTCGGCGTCGTAATCGAGCAGGCGGCGGTAGATGTGCTCCAGGTCGGCGAGTGAGTAGTTCCGCGCCTGCGCGCAGATTTTGCCCGTCGGGTAGGGCTTCTGATTGAGGGCCTGCGCAATCTCGGCCTCGGTGCGGCGCGCCTCGAGCAGTTCTTTCGCCAGCAGCATCAGCCGGAACTGGCGCACGATCATCCCCAGCACGTAGAGCGGCTCTTCCCTCTCCAATAACTTGTGCAGCTCGCGCATCGCGGCCGGCCCTCTGCGCTGGCCGAGCGCGTCCACCAGGTCGAAGATTTTGGCCTCGCCTCCCGCCGGGGTCAGCGCCTCCACGTCGGCCACCTCCACCGGGCGGGCGAAGTCCACGTAGGTCAGGAGTTTCATGATTTCGTGGTCGAGCGCGCACGGGTCGGGTTCGCTCTCGGCCAGGGCCGCCGCGGCCTCGCGGGTGAACTCGCCGCCCTCGCGTTTCGCGCGCGCGCGAATCCAGTTGGCGAGCGCGTCGCCTTTCGGCAGATCAAAGAACTTCACGTAACCCCACTCGCCGCTGGCGGCGGCCCGCAGGAGCGCGTGGCGTTCGGGGAGCGCGCGCTTCTCGAAGAACACCAGGGCGGTCGTCTCCGGCAGCGAGGGCAGGTAGTCCGCGAGCGCGGCGAGCGTTTCTTTGGCCGAGGCGGAGGGGGCCTCGGCTTCGCCGTCCCCCGCCTCGCCTTTCGCGAGGAGTTTCGTCAGCCAGCCCTCGACGACGACCAGGCGGCGCGGGGCCAGGAAAGGCACCGCGTCGCACGCCGTGCGCAGTTCGCCCAGCGTGACCGCGCGGCCGTCGAACGCGCTGGTGTTGAGCAAGGCCAGCGACGGGTCGCCCATCTTCTCCTTGAGCGCGCCCACAAATTCGGCCATGGCGAGCTCGTCCGGGCCATGCAGGAGATAGAAACGTGGAGCCACCGAAAATCCCCAATCCGCAATCAGCCATCTCTGGTGGCGACGAAATGGGTGACGAGGCCGCCGCGCACACGGCGCTCGACGCGGACGATTTCGAGGCCGCGCATGTCGCCGGAGGTGGTCACCTCGCGCTGGAGGGCGAGGCCGAGCGGCTGAGAGAAGATGAGCGCGAGCGTGGTGAGGATGGCGACGAAGGGCAGGCGCTCCCAGCGCGCGCGCCAGTTGTTCGCGCCGAAGAAGCCGAGGTAGGCGGCGCCCGCGGCGGCGAAGCCAGCCGTGACGAAGTTCGTGCCGCAGTTGGGATGCACGGCCAGGGCGGCCTCGCCGTTCTTCATGCGGCGCAGGGCTTCGTGAGCGGCCTCGGCCACGGCTTCGGCACTGACGTCCCCGTAGAGGTAAAACCCGCCCGGCGTCGAGCGCCCCATCAGGCTCAGGCTTCGATGTTTTTGCGCCAGGAGCGTGATCGTCGCGTGCTCCAGCCCGTGGTTGCGGCGGGTGCGGTCCACGGCGGGGACGGCGAGGAGCGATTTGAGCGGTGTGAAAGCGGCAGGTTGAGGCATATCCAGTTATTTCCAGGCCTGATGTTTGACAACGCGGCGGCGAGTTTGACGAGCGCTTTCGCTGGGTCGGCCATGCGGTAATTGTAGGCCGTTTGCCGGGAAAGAAAAGCGCGGTTTCAACCGCCGCCACCTTCAGACCCTAAGGGTCTCTGAGACCCTTAGGGTCTGGGGAGTCGCTAGCCGCGCCCGAAGTGCGCAGGCGGCGTCACGCCGGTTGGCTGGCGCTCTTCGGGGATATTTCCCGGCAGCGTCGGTTCGGGGATCACCAACACCTGCCCGTCGTAGATCACGTCCGTTTCGGCCAGCCCGTTGAAGTATTGAATGACGTGCAGTTTGCCGCCGTCGCCGTAGTAAGCCTTGGCCAGCCGCCAGAGCGTGTCGGAGGGCTGCACCACGCGCGCCAGCGTGCGGCGGCCCCACTGGCCGAGCGCGGCCACGTAGGCGTTCAGGCTGGCCGGCTGCGAAAGGTCGGGCTGCGGCGCGCCGTCGAACGCGGCTTTGGCGCGGATGCGGCGGATGACGTCGGCCGGGACCCGGGCGCGGGAGTCCGGGCTGAGAGCGCGCACCGAGATCAGCGCGGCGAAATCCGGGTTGCACCGCGCGAAGGCGTCGCAATCCTCGTGGCAGCGCCCCCAGGCTTCCAGCCAGACTTTGTTCGGCCACTTCTTGAACGCGCCCTCGTCCCGGCGGTCGCCGGTCCACAGCGGGTCGTGGACGATGACGTGGTCCTCGTCGTAACCGACGACGACGAGGAAATGCGGGCCGGTGAAGGCGCTCTGGGTGGACACGCCCGGCTGCCGTTCGGAGAAGGCGCCGTAGTGCACGAGCGCGATGAGCGGGCGGCCCAGGTTGAGCATGGCCCGCAGTTCGCCCAGCCCCCAGCCTTTGCGATATTCAAACGGGACGCCGTAGCTTTCGCCCACGCGCATCAACTGCGCCATCGAGACGTAATCGTCCGGCGCAGCGCCCGTGCGACGGAAGACGGCGTCGGTAGTGGCGGTGACGCCGAAAGCGTTGAGTAGTATCGCCAGGCAGGCCGGGCCGCAGTCGTTCCGCGAGGCCGCGGCATCCGGGTCGTATTGGGATTTATAAGCGATGTTCAAGACGGTCGCCATGTGCGCCTCCGGCGCGGGTCAGTTAGCGGGCAGGATTATACACCGGGGCGCGCGGCTGCTCGCAGCGATCGCTCGTCGTGAAGCACGGCAGGGCTTCAAAGGGTGGCGCGATGCCGAGCACGCCGCTCACTCCGAACCCTGCTCGTATTTGCAGGCAAGGCGGGGCAGTGCTATTATCCGCTTCACGCGCAGCGGTTTCATCCGTTGACCAAACTGCCGTAGGACTGAAGAAAATGCGCCAAGAAGTTTTGACCTGGACTGACCTGGACCGCCTGATTGACGCGCTGCTGCCGCAGTTCCGCGGCGCGTTCGACGGGATGCTGATGATCACGCGCGGGGGCCTCGTGCCGGGGGGCATCGTCAGCGAAGCGCTGGACATCAAGCACATCCTGACGGCGGCGGTGGATTTTCCGAGCGACGTGGAGGCCGCCAAACTGATGGCGCTGCCCAACTTCCTCCAGTTCCCCGACGACCGTTTGCTCGGCGGCCGCCGCATCCTCGTCGTAGACGACGTGTGGGGCAGCGGGCGGACGATCACGGCGGTGAAGAGCCGGGTGGAGGCGGCCGGCGGCTTTCCGGAGTTGTGTGTGCTGCACTACAACCCGACGCGCACGCTGTTCACCAAAGCCTGGCCCACCTACTACGCGGCGGTGACCGACGCCCGTATCGTCTACCCCTGGGAGATAGACCGCGGCGGCCCGGAAGGCGTGCTGGCCGGCACGCCGGTCACGAACTGAGCGGCAGCCTCTTTTTCTTCTAACTCCGCCCCGCCTTCCGCCACAACTCTGTCACGATCCGCGCCTGCATCGTCTCGTCGGCGGTGTAGCCCGCGGCGGCGTTGGTGAAGATGTCTGACAACCTGTCTCTATAATCACGATACTCCCGCAAAGCCGCTCTACAAGTTTTCGGGTCAAGGGGGATCGTTACCTTGCCGCTGAAACCGTCTTCGGCCAATTGCAATCCATAGTCCACCCGCTCCGACGAGCCAAGCGGGATGAATTGCTGGCCGATTTGGAGGGAGTTGGGGTTGAACATGTCGGCCAGCACGGGCCGGGCTTTGCCGGGCGGGAGGACGACCTGCTCCGCCGAGGCATGGGCCGGGACAAAGTCGGCCAGCGTTTTGGCCGCAGGTTTTTCGTTGAACGTTTCCCAGATTTCGTCGGCGAGCGAGTGAGCGGAGGGCCGCCCGCCTCGGGCGCTGGCGGCGCGGAATCTCTGCATCTTCTTTTCTGTCGCGCGGATTTCGCGGTACAGGCGAGTCATCTCCGCGTACAGTTCTGCGCGTAAGGCTTCACGCTCACGGGCGCCGGTGATGCCCAGCAGTTCCAGCACCGCATCGTCCAGCTCTTGGCGGTCTTCCAGCGCCAGCTCCCCCGACCAGTCCTCGCCTGCGCCATCCACGTCTATCAATGGTAAAGCCTTGCGCTTACGCATAGAGGCCAGGGCGGAGCGAAGACGTTTGGCAATATCAGCTGTTGCCAGGGCTGGGTTGGGCACTAACATCATCTTGGTATCCACCACCTCGGTGTCCAAGCTGCCTTCCCGTCCAACAAATCTTCCAAATAAACTTTTGGTTAAGGCGACAAACGTTGAATTCAAGACAGCGCACAGCATATCAGGCTTGTGTCCCTGGGTGGGGAACAGGTCATACATCCGGCAGTTGGAAACAAGGTTTTCTGAGTTCAAGAAGGCAAGATGCCGATATTGGTGCGCCTTTGACCAAAGCACCGGAGCACGTTCCTGCAGCACGACGTCGTACCACAGTCGCCCTGTCTTTACCCGGCCTTGGACAGTTGAGGTCTGGTTATAGCCCTCACGCTCACCCCATTGAATATAGCGCAGAATATGCGTCCCTTTGAGTTTATTTTTGGGGAGATTGACGAGCACTACACGGCGACCTAATTGCTGGCGATCTATTTTCACCGATTCTAATTCCATGATGCTGTGAACTTCCGGCTCCAAGTATTCGGCTTCAATCAAGTGTAGTGAGCCGTCGCCAGCCTCTACAACTCGTATTCTGTCAGTATCCGAGGGATGAATGCCATGATGCTCCTTGAAATCATAGGGGTCAGGCAGCCGGGCCAATTCTTCTTCGGTTACGTCACGGGGATAGAAGAAGTCATCTGCTCCGCTTTTCAGGCCATATTTGACTCGGACGATTTCGCCCAGAGGAACAAGTTTGTCTCCGGCGCGGTCTCGTAACGTGAAGAAGATATCTGGCGCGCGGAGGAAGATGCCGTGTTTGTAGCCCACATAATCGTCGGCAGGTGTGTCGGCATGGTATCCGACCTCTTCTTCTTGCAATGCCCTCGGGCGGCTGATGGTTGTCTCGTCGTCTTCTTCCTCCTCGACTCCAATCTGCAGCTTCCCCAACTTGTAGAGTTCACCCTGATTGATGCACCGGATGCGCCAGTTCTCGGTTGTCTCGTCAGTCTGCAATTTCTCGACGTGGTCGCGCAGTCGCTCAAAAAAGCGGCGGCGGGCTTCGTCGTCCGCGTATCCCCGCAGGATGTCTGAGAGTTCGCGTTGAATCTTCACAAAATGCACCGTGTTCGCGGCGCGTTTGGCCGGGTCGGTCTGGCGGCGGAGGATGGTCGCCGCCGTCGTCACCCGCGCGCCCGTGAACCACGGCTCGCTGGCCGACTCGAAGATGGCGATAATTTCAAAGTTGTCGAGCAGGTATTTTTGCAGGCGGAAGCCGTAGGCCGTGTCCAGCCAGGTAGAACTGGTGAGCAGGCCCAGATAGCCGCCGTCTTCGAGGAACGACGCGGCGTGCGGAAAGAAATAAACGTGGAGGTCAGAGCGGCCTGAGAGCGCCGCGCCAGGGGCCTCCTTTTTGGCGATTTCGTCCTGCAAATAGCGCTTGTACTCGGCGCCGTAATACTCGGTGATCTTCTCCTGCCGGATGTACGGCGGGTTGCCGACGACGGCCTCCACCTTGCCAATAGTCGCCAGTGGCCGGCCGCTGTCCCCGGAGGGCAGGCTAAACGGCGCGTCGTTGCGCCGCACTTTGAAGAAGTCCCGCCGCGCCACCACCGGGTAGTTGGCTTCATCTATCAAATCGCGGGTGACGAGGTTGATCGTCGTCAGGTGAACGGGGTAACTGGAAATGTCAAAGCCGTAGAGCTGGCTGAGGAGGTCACGATGAGAGAGCTGTCCCCCGGAAAGGGCTTTTTTGCGCGCATAAGCCCGGACGAGGAACGTGCCGCCGCCACAGGCTGGGTCGAGGACGCGCGCCTCCGGCTTGCGGATGCAAAAGGTGTTGATCAGGTCGACGACTTCACTGCGGGTATAGTGCTGGCCGTACTTGTGTCGCTCTTCGGTTGAGAGCAGGCGCTCGAAGATCAGCCCGATGATTTCGTGGTTAATCTGGGGAAAGTCGAAGCCGTCGGTTTGCTCGCTCAGGTCCCGCCAACTGTCCACGGCGGCATCGTTCAGGAACGGCAAGGTGTCGCCGAAACTGCCCTGAAAGACAGTTTCATAGTCGCCCGTGACCTCAATCGCCTGGGTGAACAACTCGGACAGGTATTGGCCCAGGGCCAACCCTTCGGCGATAGATTTGGGGACGCGCAGTTGGCGCAGTCTGGTGAACCAGCGGCGGAGAGCCTTGTAAAACACGATCTTGTTCGCCAGCACGTAGCAACTGAACTTGGCGGCCCGCTCCAGGTTTTCACGCAGGACGCCCTCGTCGCTC
>DAOTXG010000177.1:0-4027 GCA_034435515.1 Anaerolineales bacterium | reverse complement strand
GGCATTAACGCCGTCTCACTTCCTCGGCCCTCACTCCCAAGCGGGGTCAGTAAAATGACTGACCCCGCTTTTTTGTCCTAAACCCTTCCCCCTCAGCGGGGTCAGTCCTGACTGGTCCTTCCCTCCCTAAGGGTCTTAGAGACCCTTAGGGTCTGGGTTGAACTTATTCGTGGACGAGTCCTAAAAAGGGCCTCGGCGGGATGGCGCCCCGCCGAGGCCTGAGCACATCGAGCTGGGTAGGCCCTCTGTGCGTTACTATTATAACGCACAGAGCCCGCCTGTCTATTCGGCGGGCTTTGGCTTTTCATAGGAAGGAGGTCATGCCGCGCCTGTCATCTATTATGGATCCCTTGCGGTTTCGCCTCAACCCTGGCCGGATGCGGAGCTTACCCTCTTGCGGATTGCCAGTTGTTTATGTGTCGTGGAGCGCCGGGCTATGCCTGTGCGCCCTATTGAACAGACAAAGGAGACTAAAATGATCAGGCAGAAAATATTGACGGCAAGCGTGGTCGTGGTGACGGTCGCCGCCCTCCTGGCGCTGAACCTGCCCACGGCCCTGGCCCAGCCGCCCCTGAACGACAACTTTGGCAGTGCGGAAACGATTCCGGGTTTGCCGTTCAGTGGCACGGTGGACAATACGGAGGCCACGACCGAGCCAGGTGAGCCGCAGGTCTGCAACTTCCTGCCAAATACGGTGTGGTACAGGTTCGCGCCAGCGTCCAATGTTCAGGTCAGAGTGGATATGTTAGGTAGCAGCCGCTCCGACACCCACCTCAACGTGTATCAGGCTTTCGGGCCTGATATCTTCAGCCTGAGCTTTATCACCTGCGCGTCCTTTGGCAGTTCGACTACTTTCACCGCCCAGGCCGGGCAGACCTATTACATCCAGGCCGGGTTCATTTTCTGCGGCTATCCGCCTTGCGGCGGTCTGCTGCAGTTGAATCTGCAAGAGATCGTGCCGCCGCTGAACGACAACTTTGTCAATGCGGAGGACATCACGGGTTTGCCATTCAGCGGTTCGGTGAATAACACCGGAGCCACTACAGAATCCGGCGAACAGTTTTTCTGCAGTTTTTCCCCGCGGACGGTTTGGTATAAGTTCATGCCTCCCACCAGCGGCTTTTTCACGGTTGACATGTTCGGGAGCAGCTTCTTCGACACTGTTCTTACCGTCTACCAGGCCGTGGGACCCGGATTGGGTGGGCTGAGTTTCGTGAACTGCACGTCGTTCGGCGGCTCTCTCACCCTCCACCTTGTGGGAGGGACGACGTATTACTTCCAGGCCGGTGACGCCTTCACAGGCGGCGGCGACCTCCACTTGAACTTGCAGGAAATCCCACCGCCACAGCCCGTCGCCAGCTTCGGCTTCTCCCCCGGCGACCCGACGGTGTTTGATACCGTTCAGTTCTTCGACTTCTCCTTCGACCCAGGAGGAGTGGGTATAGCATCTCAGGACTGGAGCCTTGGCGATGGAACAACTGCCACCGGCTGCTGCCCAACCCACCGCTATGCGGCGGACGGTGATTACACTGTACAACTCACGGTCACCACCTTTGATGGCCGCACGGCATCCACGTCGCAGACGGTGATGGTGAGAACTCACGATGTGGCAATCACCAAGTTCCTCGCGCCTACGTCCGCCAGCGCGGGCCAGACACGGCAGATCTCCGTTGGCGTGAGAAACAGCCGGTATCCCGAAACCGTGCGAGTAGACTTTTACAAGAGCACACCGATCGGCTGGGGGTTTATCGGCTCCTCAGAGCAATTCGTGCCAGTGCGCCCGTCGAACCGCACCACCCAGTTCACGGTGAATTACACATTTACGGGCGATGATGCAGCGATTGGCAAGGTCAACTTCCGGGCGGTGGCCAATCTCCTCACCGCTCGCGACGCGCTGCCGACCGACAACGAGGCTATCTCCATGCCGACCAAAGTGACGCGGTAATTAGCCGCACCCCCCTACCCCCTCTCCTGAAGTGGAAAAGCACACTTCAGGAGAGGGGAAAGCCGCATATCAACTTGCTCCTCCTCTCCTGCCGCCGCATTCGCGCAGCGCGCCAGGAGAGGGGAGTGAGGCCATGCGCCGGAAAACGTTGCGTCGTCATATCCCCTCGTCAACCAGTGCCTCCCGGCCCCTCCTGTCGGCGAAGATATATGCGCCTCTGGCTCTCTTGCTGGGCGCGCGCTTGATGCTTGGGGTTGTGTATAGTTTGATCATCCCTGCCTGGGAGGGAGTGGACGAAGATGGTCACTTTGCGTACGCGCGCTATGTTGTCAGGCACGGGGCTTTGCCCAGGCCCGGGGACCCGGAAGCGGAAAAGATCCGGGAGAATTTTCAGCCGCCGCTGTATTACCTCCTCGTCGCGCCCGTGATTGCCGGTTTAGACTTGGGAGAGACGTGGATTGACCCTGCTCGCAATCCTTACTTCACTTATGGGAACGCCGGTTACAATTTCGCGCTCCACCCCGATCACCTGGAGGGAACCGCCCAATCAATTAGCCGGGCGGTGCACGTGGCGCGTCTGGTCAGCGTTGTCGTCACAACCGCCAGCGTAATCGCGGTCTATGCGGTTGCCTGCCGGGTCTGGCCCGGCGAACCCAAAGCGGCCTGGGCGGCGGCGGGCCTGTATGCCTTCTGGCCGCAGTTCCTCTTCCTGGGCAGCATCGTCAGCAATGACGCGTTGATCATTGCGCTCTCGGCGCTCTTTTTCTATCTCGCTATTCGATTGACAATGGAGGGCTTCTCGCTCGGGTTGGCCCTGGGGCTGGCCTGTGTGCTGGGAGGAGCACTGCTGACCAAACTTAATGCCCTGGCGCTGATTCCCACCGCCGCGCTGGCGCTGTATCTGAGTCTGGCTCGTGGAAGATGGAAACCTTCTCATATCCTGTCCGGGATGGCTGTCCTGGGGCTCACGCTGGTGGCCGCGATGTGGCTGCTTAATTCTCTGGAGTTCGTCAAGACACACGTCTGGCAGACGCAAACTGTGACTAATTTCCTTAACTATGCTGACCCCGCCCTCACTCATCTATCCCTCGGCAGGTTTCTAGCGATCAGTTTCCGTCACGGCTTTCGCAGCTTTCTGGCGGCTTTTGGCTGGGGCAATCTTGTACCCTTCCAGGCGTTGTACTGGGCCTGGACGCTGGGGGCTGGTCTGGCGCTAGGCGGTTTGAGCAGCGCGCTGGTTAAGCGTGAAGCGAGCAGGCCGCTCAAAGTCTTGCTCTTGGCCCTTTGCCAGTTCGCCAGCCCAGTGCTGTTAGCCCTGGCGCTGGCGATTGCCTACCGCAACGCCTATCTGGTGTTGGGGCGGTATCTATTGCCAGGTCTGCCTGCCGTTGCAATCTTGCTGGTGTGGGGTTGGCGCACGCTGTTGCCTGAACGCTGGCGTGTACACTGTTGGAAGGCTGTTTGTCTGGGCGCCGTCCTGGTTGGGTGGTCAATTCCCGTTACAACGCTGTTGCCGGCTTATGCCAAACCGCGGCCGCTGCCCGCGAACTTTGCCGCCGACCACCCGCTGGCTTTCTTCTTTGGCGATGACATTGAACTGATAGGCTATCAAAATCCTCCAGCGGTCATCCCCCGCCGGGAGTTTCGGTTGTCGTTGTGCTGGCGGGCCGTCCGGCCGGTGCGCCAAAACTATTCGGTTTTTCTGGAACTCGCGGGGTCGGACGGCCGGCGCTACGGCCAGTTGGAGACCTACCCGGGCAGAGGCAATTACGCCACGACGCTGTGGCCTGCGCAAACGCCGTTTTGTGACGAGTATACCCTGCGCGTGGGACCGCACCTCGCCGCCTTCTCCGAGGCTTCCGTGCGCGTTTCGCTCCTGGACGGCGTGCGCGGCGAAAAGCTGCCGGTCAAGAATCCGGCTGGGGAAGTGGTGGGGCGGGAGGTGCAGATTCCTCTTGTGGTTCAGAACAATGAGTGAATCGAGTTACTCAACCCGGCGTGCGGAGTTACTGCCTGCCTTATCTCCGCATGACTTTATGCCCCTCGCCGTCGAATGACGGCATAGTATTCTTCAACTTCCAT
>DAOTXG010000176.1:0-11784 GCA_034435515.1 Anaerolineales bacterium | reverse complement strand
CGTCCATCGAGAAGGCCGGAATTATCCTGGGGCTGGGGCAAGCCGGCGTGTGCAAAATCCCGGTGGATGAGGCGTTCCGTATGAGAGCCGACGCGCTGGCGGCGGCGGTGGGGGCCGACTGGCGCGCGGGCTGGCTGCCTTTTTGCGTCGTGGCGACGGTCGGCACGACCTCCACGACCAGCATTGACCCGGCGCCGGCCCTGGCCGACCTGTGCGCCCGCGAGAAGTTATGGCTGCACGTAGACGGGGCCTACGGCGGCAGCCTGGCCGTCGTCCCGGAATTCCGCCCGGTGCTGGCGGGCTGCGACCGCGCCGACTCCATTGTGATCAACCCGCACAAGTGGCTGTTCACGCCGATAGACTTCAGCGCGTTTTACACCCGCCACCCGGAGACGCTGAAGCGGGCCTTCAGCCTTCTGCCGGAATACCTGCGCACGGCAGAGGGCGACGCGGGCGCGGTGAAGAACTACATGGACTACGGCGTGCAGTTAGGCCGGCGGTTTCGCGCGCTCAAATTCTGGATGATCATCCGCGCCTATGGGGTCGAGGGGCTCGCGGCGCGCCTCCGCGAGCATGTCCGGCTGGCGCAGGAGTTCGCCGCCTGGGTGGACGCTTCGCCCAACTTCGAGCGCCTGGCCCCGATGCCGATGAGCACGATTTGTTTTCGGGCTAATCCCGGCAAGGCTTCTGGAAGCATAGCCGATCTCGACCCGTTGAACGAAGCGTTGATCAACGCCGTTAATGCGACGGGCAAGGCTTTCCTGTCGCATACGAAGTTGAACGGCCAGTTCACCCTGCGGCTGGCCATAGGCAACATCCGCACCACCGCCCAAGACGTGGCCGAGACGTGGGAATTATTGCAGACCGAACTGGCGCGCCTCGTCGCAATGTGACACGCACCACGCACCACGCATCACGTTTCATCTCGAACAACTACCTCGGGCGCTGTCTTCAACCACTCGACAAACGCCTCCGGCGCCAGCGCCTGCGCCGGGGCGAGCACCCCGGATTTTGAATAGCCCTCGGCGGTCATCACCTGCGCGGCGTAGGCCGCGATTTCGCCGGTCAGGCCATAGGCGTCGCGTCCAGCCCAGACCTGCGACCGGCTCTTGCCCCTGTTCGTCACTTCGATTTTGATGGCAAAGCGATCCTGGAGGCGCACGGCCTCGTTCGGCGGCGGGGCGAGACGCCGGAGCACGGCGGCGGTCAGCCGGCCCAGCGGGGTGCGGAGGAGCAGGCTGATCGGCGGGATGAAGACCGAGGCCGCTCCGGCCGCCCGCCGCGCCACCGCCAGCCAGACCCGCACATTTCTCACTGCGCAGTGCGCGGGGACGGTGACGACCTCGGCGCTGGGGAAATTGATGGCGCGGTAAGGGCGGCCGTTGAGCACGCCGCGCTTGACGTGCGCGCCGGGCGCGTCGCCGGCGATTTGCCCGTCGCGGTACGTCAGCCACGAAGTGGCGAACGTCCGCAACCCGGAGAGGCGCGTGCCGACGCTCATGCCCGAGCCGCGCAGATAATAGACGACCGAGACTTCCTCGACCGGGCCGAGAAAACTGCGCGCCAGGAGGTCAATCGCGCAGTCCGTGAGGGCGACCTCGAAGCCGCAGGCGGGCGCGATGGCCGCTCCGGTTTGGCGCGCGAGTTTCCTGTACTGCTGCAGGCGGTAGACGTAGGCGAGCTCGTTGGTGATGTCCAGATAGTGAACGCCGTGCGCCGCCGCCAGCCGGACGACCGGCTCGCCCAGGTCGGTGAATGGGCCGACGCAGTTGATCAGCAGACGGGTTCCGGCGAACAGCGCGGGGAGCGAGGCTGGGGCGTGGACATCCGCGACGAGGGTAGGGGGATGCGAGGCCAGGGAGTGAGAAAGGGCTTGCAACTTTGCCTGGGAGCGCCCGGCGAGGCGGAAGGCCAGGCCGCGGCGGTCGAGCGCGCGCGCGACGAGCCGGCCGGTGTAGCCGGTCGCGCCGAAGAGCGTGATCATGCGTGCGCTCAGGTGAGAAGCTCTCTCACCTCAAACCGGCAGACCGGGTCGCCTTTGGCCTTGCAGGTGACCTCGACGACCTCGTGCTCTGCGCCGGTCGCCCATTTGACGGCCTCCTGTATCTCGCCCAGCGTCATCCAGCAAATTTCGACGTCCCGGCTCCGGCCAAACGTGGCGTCGCTTTCGTGGTCCATCAGGGTTACGCATTGCTCCTCGGGCTGGACGCTGACCCGCCCCGCGGGCGCGGCCAGTTCCTGCGCCAGCCACTTGAGCGCGTTCAATTTGCGGGCGGCCGGCGATTGCAGCCGGAACAGCAACTGGTTAGCCTGGGCGCGGAGCTTGTTGCTTCCCAGTAATTGGTTGAAGGCGGCGTGGCCGATGCGGTTGAGCGTGCCGCGTGCGCCGCGGCCATAGTAGTTCTCAATCGCCTGGATCATCGCGGCGTACTCGGCGGCGCTCAGCAAAGTCCCCGCGTCGTCGGGCGGCAGGTTGCCGGCGTAGCGCTGCAACCCGGCCTGCCGCAGGATGGTCGCCAGCCCGCCGCGCCCCATGACCTCCTGCACGGCGAGCATAAAGCGTCGTACACGCGCATTAGGCAGCGCGCGCCCGGAATTGGAACTCACTCTCTGCCTCCCAATGATAAAGATAAAGCCGGCGGGAAAAGCCAGCGGGATTATAGCATTATCCCAGGGCCAACAGAAACATCGGGAACCGCGCGCCGTTCGGTTCGAAACCCGCCCTCCGATAGACGGCCAGCGAGGCGGCATTGGTGTTTTGCGTGTTCACGGTGATCGTGCGCGCGCCGCGCCGATCATAGAAGGCTGTCAGATCGGCCACCAGCGCCCGTCCCAGCCCATGGCCCTGCCAGCGCGGCGCAACGGCCAGGCGGGCGAGGTGCGCTCCCTCCTGGCTAGGGGTGGTCAACTGGTAGCCGGCAATCTCGCCGTCGGTTTCGACTACAGTGAGATAATCGGCCTGGGCCAGGGCGGCGTGGAGAACCCCCGGCGATAACTGCCACGGCGGCGCAAAGGCGGCCAGATCGACAGCGATGATGGCGGGATAGTCTTTGACCTGTGCGCGCTGGATGCGAGCCGGGCCGGGCAGCGCCGCCGGGGTGGGCGGGCGGCGCGGGCGCGACAGGACGACGACGTCGAGAAGGCGCTGGAAGCCGGCGCTCAGGTAAAGCTTTTCCATCCAGCCGTCCAGGCGCAGACCGGCGGCCTGTTTCACGCCGCGCGCCTGCAGCCTCTGGCGCGCCTGCGGCCAGAGGCGATTCCACACGCGCTCCGGCGACTCGCCATCGGCCGCCGCGAACAACCGCACCCAGGCCGTATCAGGCGGGTCGGGCGGGCAGGCCAGGACGCCGACCGCGCGTCTCCCCCGTTTGGCCAGCAGGAAGGGCTGAGCGCCCAGCCAGTCTTCCACGGGTTTCCAGTCGAGGTGGACGTGGGACTGGCCGGCGGTCTGCGCCAGCGAAAGGATCGCCTGCCGGTCGGCCCGGTCTGCCGGATGGCAGGCAAGCGGCGGGGCGAAAAACAGCATGGCAGGGTTATAACATGACGGGGGCGATTTGTGAAAGCCCGCTTGCAATTTGTTTTTGGCTGATGTAAACTCGTCTCTGCGATTCAGAGGAGACACCGATGGCCCCCGGCGGCAAGGAGAAGGCGCTCGATACGGCGCTGGCGCAGATCAAAAAGCAGTTTGGCGACGGCGCGTTGATGCGCCTCGGCGAGGCGACGCACCTGGCCGTGGACGCCATCCCGACCGGCTCGCTTTCGCTGGACCTGGCGCTGGGGGTCGGCGGCGTGCCGCGCGGGCGCGTGACCGAGATTTACGGCCCGGAGTCCTCAGGCAAGACAACCCTCTGCCAGCACATTGTGGCCGAAGCGCAGCGACGAGGCGGGGTGTGCGCGTATATAGACATGGAACACGCGCTCGACCCGGCTTACGCCATCCGGTGCGGCGTGGACGTAGACAACCTGTACATCGCCCAGCCCGACACGGGTGAGCAGGCGCTGGAAATCGCCGAGACGCTCGTCCGCTCCGGGGCAATTGACGTGGTCGTCGTCGACTCGGTGGCCGCGCTGGTCCCGCGCTCGGAGATCGAAGGCGAGATGGGCGACGCCACGATGGGGGTGCAGGCGCGCTTGATGTCGCAGGCCCTGCGCAAGCTGTCCGGCGCGATCAAACAGTCGAACACGGCGATGATCTTCACCAACCAGCTGCGGCAGAAGATCGGGGTGATGTTCGGCAACCCGGAGACGACGACCGGCGGACAGGCGCTCAAATTCTACGCCTCCGTGCGGCTGGATGTGCGGCGCATCCAGGCGATCAAGGAGGGGGCCGAGGTAGTTGGCTCGCGGACGCGGGTGCGGGTGACGAAGAACAAAGTGGCCCCGCCGTTCCGGGAGGCGGAGTTCGACATCATGTATAATGAGGGTATCTCCAAGGTCGGCGATATTGTCGATCTGGGAGTACAGTTGGAAATCATCGCCAAACGCGGCGCGTTTTTCTCGTTTGAGGATCGCCGCCTGGGCCAGGGCCGGGAAAACGCGAAGGCTTATTTGAAGCAGCACCCGGACACCGCCGAGGCGCTCGAGACCGCTATTCGCGCACAGGCCGGGTTGGGCAAAGCCCCAATCCAGGTTGACGCAGGGGCAGAGGACGCGGGCGAAGAATAGTCTCTGTGGGCTGGGGGCGGCGTTGCCTACCGGCGGACGGTGGCAGCCACGGCGCACGTTCGATTTCAGTTGACATATGGCGTCTCTGTGCCAGAGACGACGCGCAGGTTCAAGATATTCCGAGCAAGCACATGCAGAAGCAGCACAGTGGACAACCGACAAACGTGTTGGGCAGAAGAAGCCTCCGACTGCCTTCTGCGGTCGTGATATCTCTCCTGGCTTGAATCAGTCAGCCTTCAGGCCCGCCGGGTTTTTCGGCTTTCGGAATTTTTTCGGTCAACTGGGAATTGCGGGACAGCCGTGGTCATGCGCCGCTGGAAGGCGTGTGAACGGCTGTTTTTGTTTTCGTCCGTGTGTGAGGCCCACCCATGAAAGTGACGGCGCTCAAGGCGCACCCGCGCAAGAAATCACAGGTCAAAGTTTACCTGGACGGGACATTCGCCTTCAACCTGGCGAAGATGGTCGGCGTCAGATTGAAGATCGGGCAGGAATTGGACGCCGCCGACCTGGAGCGCCTGCGGAAGGCCGATGCGCAGGAGCAGGCTTACGACTATGCGCTCAGGTTTCTAGCTTCGCGCCCACGTTCAGAGGCTGAGGTACGCCGTCGGTTGCGCGCACGCCAGGCCGAGGCGGAGACGGTGGAGGCCGTGATCGCCCGCCTGCGTCGGGCCGGGTTGGTGGACGACGAAACCTTTGCCAATTACTGGGTCGAGAACCGGATGACATTCCGGCCGAAAAGCAAGCGCGTCTTGCTGGCCGAATTAAAGAACAAGGGTGTGAGAGAGGCCGAGGTGCTGGCGCAGGCCGTGAGCGGCGCGGACGACGCCGAGACCGCTTACCGCCTCGCCGCCAAACGGGCCGGCCGGATGCACGGGCTGGCCTACGCAGATTTTTGCCGCCGGCTGGGCGATTTTCTGGCCCGGCGCGGCTTTGACTTTGAAGTTATCCAGCCGATCGTGAGGCGCGTCTGGCAAGAAACTCACGCAACCGAGGGCGACGCGGAAGACAAAGACGTTTCGGACAGTTGACTAGAGGACCCCGGATCCGGGGCTGACGACTATGACTATTCTGGAAATTGCTATCGCGGCGGCGTTGGGGCTGGCGATCGGGGGGATCGCCGGCTATTACTATCACCGCCGCCAAACTGAGGCGAGGGCGCGCGCCCTCGAAGGACGGGCGGCGCATGTCATTCAGCACGCCGAACAACAGGCGCAAGAGATCATCCTGAAAGCCAAGGCCGATGGGCTTAAGATCAAGGACGAAGCCGAGGCCGAGTCGGTCCGCCGCCTGGCGGATCTCAACAAAGAGGACCAGCGCCTGGCCCGCCGCCGCGAAGAACTCGACCGCAAGATGGAACAGAACGACCGGCAGCGGACGAAACTGGAGCAGCGCCAGAACCAGTTGGACAAGCGCGAGGGCGAACTGAGCAAGATGCAGGCCCAGCGCCTGGCCGAACTCCAACGCATCTCGGCGATGACGCAGGAAGAGGCGCGGGCGCTGCTGATTGCCGAGGTGGAAAAACAGGCCCGCGCCGACATGGCGCGCACCATCCGCCAGATCGAGGACGAGGCTCGGGCCGAGGGCGACCGGCGGGCGCGGGAGATCATCTCCACGGCCATCCAGCGCATCGCGTCGGAGCACGTGGCCGAGATCAGCGTCTCGGTCGTGCCGCTGCCGAGCGACGAGATGAAGGGCCGCATCATCGGGCGCAACGGGCGCAACATCCGCGCCTTCGAGCAGGCCGCCGGGGTGGACGTGGTGGTGGACGACACGCCCGAGGCTGTCACCATTTCGTCCTTCGACCCGGTGCGCCGCGAGGTCGCCAAGCGGTCGCTCGCCAAGCTGGTGCTCGATGGGCGGATCCACCCGGCGCACATTGAAAAACTGGTCGCCGATGCCCAGAAGGAAGTGGAGCAGATGATTAAGGAGGCCGGCGAGCAGGCCTGCTTCGAAGCGGGCGTGCCAGGGCTGCATCCTGAAATCCAACGGCTGCTGGGGCGGCTGAAGTTCCGCACCTCCTACGGCCAGAACCAGCACGCGCACGCCATCGAGACGGCGCTCATCGCCGGGGTGATTGCCGCCGAACTGGGCGCCGACGTGGCCCTGGCCAAGGCCGGCGGGTTATTGCACGACATCGGCAAGGCGATTGACCACGAGGTAGAGGGAACCCACGCAGCCATCGGGGCCGAGTACGCGCGGCGGTACGGTGTGAACGCCCGGATTGTGAACGCCATTGCCTCGCACCACCACGAGGTCGAGCAAGAATCGGTGGAGGCGATCGTCGTCGAGGCCGCCGACGCCATCTCCGGGGCGCGGCCTGGGGCGCGGCGCGAGTCGCTCGAACAATACGTCAAGCGCGTGCGCGCGCTGGAAGAGATCGCCAATTCATTCGAGGGCGTCCAACAGAGTTACGCGCTGCAGGCCGGGCGCGAGGTGCGCATCATCGTCAAGCCGGAGGTCGTAGACGACCTGGCGGCCCAGCAGTTGAGCAAGAATGTGGCGCGCAAGATCGAGGAGACGATGACTTATCCGGGACAAATCCGGGTGACAGTCATTCGCGAGACGCGAGCCCAGGAGTTCGCCAAGTAAAAAGACCGGCCAGGCCGTCAGGCCTGGCCGGTTTTCAATTCCGCAGGATTTCGAAGGCGTCCACCGGCTGGGTGCGGCCGCGCACCTCCACCGATCCGATGGAACGGGTACGGAATTGGTTAATCACCGCCTGGCAGGTGTCGGGGCCGATGCAAATCCGGTTTTGGCGCACGTGGCGTTCCAGCCGCTGGGCCACGTTCACGGCGTCGCCCAGCACGGTATGTTCTACCCGTTCGTCCGTGCCCACGTAGCCGGCGACGACGATGCCGGTATTGATGCCGATGCCCAGTTCGATCTCCTCGCCGACGTCGCGGTTGATGGCCTCCATCCGGTCCAGCATCTCCAGCGCGGCGCGCACGGCCTGCGCCTCCGGTTCCGGCTGCCCCAGCGCGCCGAAGATGGCCATGACGCCGTCGCCCAGGTATTTATTCAGCAGGCCGTTGTGGTCAAAGACGGCCTTCGTCATCTCCTGATAATAGCGGCTGAGGAGTTCCCCGAAACGGCGCGCGCCCAGCCGCTCGGCCAGCCCCGTCGAATCACGCATGTCGGCAAAGAGCACGGTGAGAATTTGCTCGGTCAGTTGCGGCAATTTCCCTGACCGCTGATACTCCAGCAGAAGAAATTCGGCTTCCGGCGGCGAGACAAAACGCTGGAACAGATGGGAGATGCGGTCGGCCTGCCGCAGGCGCTTGAGCAGGCGGGTGCGTTGAATGGTCATCGCCGCCTGATGGCTGATGGCCACGGCCAGCCGCACGTCGTTCTGGTCGAAGGGGCGCGCCGCCGGGTTGGTCTTGTAGACGTAGAGCAGCGCCGACACCTCGTCGCCGATCATGATTGGCACGCACAGCGCCGAACGGACGCGCAGGAGCAGGGCGCTCTTGCCGGCGTGTTTGCTCATGTCGGGAATGACGACGGCCGAACGCTGCTCGACGACCTGCTGCGCGACGGAGGTGGGGAAGCCCAGGTCGGCCAGCCGGCCAAAGTGCTCCGCCCGGATGACTTCGCACTTTTCCGCGCCCATCGAGGTCTGCATCAGCCGGGCAATTTCGTGCAGGGCCGTATCGGAGTCGATGATGGTGTTGAGGCGGCTGGCGACCTCGTATAAAAGGACGGCGTGTTGGTCAACGGACTCGAGCAGCAGATCACGGGTGAGGAGATGGGTGCCGGCGAGTACGGCCGTGTCACGGCCCGACGCCTGGTTGTTATCCCGGAACGAGACGATGGCGGTATACTGGCCGATGCGGATTTGATCTTCGGGCCGCAGGACGTGCGGCTGAGTCAGGCGTTCCCGGTTGACGAACGTGCCGTTGGTGCTCCCCAGGTCGCGCAGGATGAGCATCTCCGTGCCGGGGTTGTATTGAATCTCGGCGTGTTGGCGCGAGGCCGACTCGTCGCCGATGACGACGTCGTTGTCTGATTTGCGGCCCAGGGTGGTCGTGCCCGTCTTGAGGACGTACTCGCGTGGCTCGCCTGTCGGAGACCGTAAGGTGAGAATCCACATACAGGCTATTATACTCTATCCCCTCCGATGAGACGATCAGCCTATCTTCTCCTGTGCAGCGCCGCGTTGCTCCACGGCGCGCTGCTCGCCGGCTGGCGCTGGCCGGAGCGGCTGACGCCGTATTTCTTCGACGCTGCTGTCCTCGACGGCGGGCGCGGGCTTGACTTTTACGCCGTCTATCAGGCCGGCTACAACGCGCGCCGCGGCGCCGACATTTACGAGGGCGATCCGGCCCAGGTTCAGATCGTCGTCCCCTATTTCACGCCCTATCGCTATCTGCCTGCGGCGGCGTATACGGTTGGCGCGGTCCTGAGCCTGTTCGCGCCTCTGGCCGCCTACAAGCTCTGGGTCGTCGTGATTGAACTGACCTTGCTGGGCTGTCTAGGCCTGACCTGGTGGATGACGCGCGACCTGGGACGTTTTGCCCCTCTCGCCAGCATGTGGTTGTGCTTCACACCGTTTTATCTGGAGCTGTTTATGGGACAGTTCTCGCTCGTGCAGGGGGCGCTGATTTTCGGGATGTTGCTGCTGGCTGACCCTCACCCCCGGCCCCTCTCCCT
Organism: Anaerolineales bacterium; assembly: GCA_034435515.1. Taxonomy (GTDB): domain Bacteria; phylum Chloroflexota; class Anaerolineae; order Anaerolineales; family UBA6663; genus DATDRS01. The sequence goes on along the minus strand of DAOTXG010000176.1, from coordinate 2,469 downwards.
GACAGGGGGAGGGGAAGGTGCGGCGACCTCTCTTTCCGGCGAGGCGAGGGTTTGGGGGAGAGGCGTGTACGTTGACGTCCTTTGGCTCGCCTCGGTCCTCTGGAAAATCAACACCCTTATCTTCGCCCCGGCGCTGCTGCGCTGGCGTCGTTATCGGATTTTGGCCATCGCGGCTTTAGCCGTCGCCTTCACCCTTGTCCCTTATTTTCTCGTCTTCCCGGCGCACTGGCGCGACTTTTTCGCCAACAATTTCGGCCAGGGCGTGGCCGGCCACGAGTTGGGCAACCTCGGCTTCCGGCAGTTGGTGTTTGAAAGCCTCGCCGCCCTCCACGCGCCTGCCGCGCTTCAACGCCTGGCTCAACTCGTCGTCGTCGTCGTCGTCCTGCTCGCCTCATTCCTATACACCTTTCCCCTCTCTGATTGGAGATTAGAGGTTGGAGATTGGAGATTGTCCTTTGCGCCTCGATTTCAATCTCCCATCTCCAATCTCTTATCCGTTTGGCTCGCCGCCTTCTTCCTCATCTCGCCTCAAATCTGGGAGCATCACTACGTCATGCTGCTCCCGGTGCTTGTGACGGCCTATGGGCGGCGCCCGAACTGGCGGTTGTTCCTGATCTGGCTTCTGCTGGCCCTCCCCACGCCTTTCGGGTTTATCGGCCTCCAGCCGGTGATTGCCGCCAATCACGACCTGCGCGCCTTCCCGCTCGAACCGGCCTGGCAGCCGCTGCTCCAGCACGCCAGCAAAGCCGCGCCCACTCTCTGGCTTTTTATCTACCTGCTTTGGCAGGATGGCGGCGGATTACAAATTCGCCGCGAGCGGTTGCGTGATGGGCTGAGAATAAATACAAGGCTGACAGTGGTATAATCTCGCTGGATTGCGCTCACTCCTAACGCTCATTCCTAACTCTAACTCCCAACTCTAACTCTTAATCGGAGGGCCGATGGATAGGGCCGAAATGCTCAGACTCTACAAGCAGATGGTCGTCATCCGCCTGCTGGAAGAAAAATGCGAGGAGTTATATCAGAAAGGCAAAATCGGCGGGTTTATGCATCTCTACATCGGCCAGGAGGCAACCGGGGTCGGGGCCGTTTCGGCCCGCCGCCCGGACGACAACGTCATCACGGCGTATCGTGACCACGGCATCGCCCTCGCCTGCGGCATGACCCCTCGCTCGATCATGGCCGAGATGCTCGGCAAGGTCACGGGCTGCTGCAAAGGCAAGGGCGGCGCGATGCACCTGGCCGACGTGAACTTGAAATTCTGGGGCGGGCACGCCATCGTCGGGGCGCACATCGCCCTCGCCGCCGGCCTCGCCTGGGCGGACCAGCGCCGCGGTTCGGACGCGGTGACGTTGTGCTTTTTCGGCGAGGGCGCGAGCAACATCAGTTATTTCCACGAAGGACTGAACCTGGCCGCCGTCTGGAAACTGCCCTGCGTCTTTATCTGCGAGAACAACACTTACGGGATGTGGACGCCCGTGGCCAAGGCCTCGGCGGTGACCGAAATCCGCCAAAAGGCCGTGGCCTACGGGATGCCCAGCGACGTGGCCGACGGCATGGACCTGCTCGCCGTGCGGGCCGCCGCGGAAAAGGCCATCGCGCACGTCCGCGCGGGCAACGGCCCCTACTTCCTCGAAGCCATGACTTACCGCTACCGCGGGCACTCGATGGGCGATCAGCGCCCCTATCGCACCCAGGAAGAAATCCGGCGCTGGCAGGCGAATGACCCCCTTGGCCGGTTTGAAAAAGTCCTGCTCGAGGCGGGCATCCCGCCGGCCGAGATGGCCGCGCTCGACAAAGCCGCCGAGGCCGAGATCGCCGACGCCGTGCGATATGCCGAAGAGTCGCCCTTCCCGGCGCTGGACGAAATCTGGACGGACATCTACGTGGAGAATTGACGAGGGTTGATGGCTGATGGGTGATTTCTGATTGAAACCCCGCTCAGCAATCAACCATCAGCAATTAGCAATCAGAAAACACTATGGCAGTGATGACTATGGCTAAAGCCATCTCCCAGGCGATTGCGGAAGAGATGGCGCGTGACCCCAGCATTGTCGTCTTCGGCGAAGAAGTCGCTGCGGCCGGCGGCACCTATGGCGCGACCGCCGGGCTGTACGAACGGTTTGGAGCGGAGCGTGTGAAGGACACGCCCATCTCGGAGGGCGTGATCGCCGGCGCGGCAGTCGGCGCGGCGATGAACGGCCTGCGCCCGGTGGCCGAGATCATGGGCATCAACTTTGCCTTCCTGGCGATGGATCAAATCGTCAACCACGCGGCGAAAGTCCGGTCCATGTTCGGCGGCCAGTTTAAGTGTCCTCTCGTCATCCGCACCACCTCCGGCGGCGGGCGGCAGCTCGCGGCCACGCACTCGCAGACGGTCGAGCACCTCTTCGCGCATTTTCCCGGCCTCAAGGTCGTCGCCCCCGCTACGCCCGCCGACGCCAAGGGCCTGCTGAAGGCGTCCATCCG
>DAOTXG010000175.1:0-4240 GCA_034435515.1 Anaerolineales bacterium | reverse complement strand
GGGCGAGGCCCTCGCCCGTCAGCGGTGTCTCGATGCCGCCCCCCAGCGCCTGGTAACGCCCTTCGCGGTCAATCCTCGTCCAGCGCCTCACCTCCACCACCACGCTCCCCAGTCCCAGGGGTTTGCCCATGCCGATCTTGTGCCACAGGCCCGGCTCCAGGATCAAGGTGTACAGGAGCAGCCGCAGTTCTTCTTCGCTCAGATCGCTGTACTCAACCGAAAAGCTGAAGACTCCACCAGTCTCCACTGGCTGGACCGTTTTGTTCTGCCGGTCACGGCGGCCTTGATCGCGCAGGCGGACCGGATCGGCGCTGTGCCGGTAGAATTTGCGCCCCAGGATGACTTCCCCCTCGTTGACGTAGGCCTTCCGGCGGCCCTCCGGCTTTGGCCCGCTCAGCACGTCCAGTGTGAGATAGCCGCCCAGCCGGTAGTCGCCCGCCCTGGCGTGTGCGTCGGAAATCAACACCTTGCCCGCATACGCCATCTCCCCTCTGAGCGAGCCGAATAGGCGGCACGCCGGGCACAACCACGACTGGTTCTTGCCCCCGATCTTCTTCGCCCTACAGTGTTCAAACTCTTTGTCCGGGAGATTGGCGCGGAGGGTTTTGCCCCGGGTGATGCCGCTGCCCCGGTACTCGGCCGGCCAAAGCAGGGGCAGAGTGAAACAACAGGCTTCGACCGCCTCAGTCACGCTGCGCAGTGCGCCCTTGAGCGACGTGCCGGGGATGACGGCCATGCCGTTGAACACCGGAAATGTCACCTGCTGATGCCCCTGACTCTCGCTTTTCACAAAGTCGGGGTGGTAGATGAACAACGGCGTCTTCGTCGTCAGCCGGCATTCGAGGTGGCCGCTCAAGCCGCCAAAGTGATCATGACCGGCGGGCACTTTGCGCTGCGGGGTGTCACCCAGCAGTGCGCCGCCCAGCGGGACGAACACGTAGGGATCCACTTCTGGTCTGGCAGGCATGGCTCACCTCCGATGCATCTCGACGCAGCGGTAATAGACTAGCCGCCCCGCCTGGTCGTAAAACTCTTCTACTTTGAGATAAGCCGGGCGCTCACCCGGCTCCAGCGCCTCGTAATGCAGCGGACGGCTGAGGTTGACCTCACGGCCCTCTCGGCGCAGCAAATAATCGCACTCTTCGGCCTCGTATCCCTCGAAGTCACGGCAGAGTTCAAACCCGGTTGGGGGGGCCTGGCCGTCGGTGCGTGTGAGCCAGCCGCGAAAACGACCTTCACTGGCTTCCCAGCGCAACTCAACCTTTGGGCCAAATAGCCGTCCGTGCTCCCACTCCAACGGATCAATGGGCGCATCCTGCGCCGGAAAGGCCAGCCGGTCAATTCGTTCCACCACGGCAAACGGCGCCTCCGCCCGCAACTCAGCTAACAGCCGGATCAGGTCGGCGGCCTCCAGTTGGGAGGCATACACCCGCGCGCTCATCCTGACCTCCGCCGATAGGCGCTCATGGACGGTGGGATGGGAGCCTCTTCAGAGGCGTATCTGACCCAGCAGGGTGCGACCTGCTCCCAAGGGAAGGAATCGCGGGGGAAGGTGTACGTTGCCCGCACGCCGGGCGGTGGCGTCTCGCCGCTGTATGGGATGAACACCACATCAGGCCGGACCATCCCGTATGCCCGCGCCATCTCGTTATCGGGGACCAGATCGCCCACGCCGCGCAGGGGCAGTTGCCCGTTCTCGGGACGCGGCCAGTCGCGGCCGAGGTAATACAGCTTCACACTCTGCACTTCGCCTCGCACTTTGCCCAACCCACGCGATTTGCCTGCGCCGATGCGGATAAGCCCCTCCTTCAGGTCCTGCAACAGGAAACCGACCAGCCCCAATTGCCAGAGCTCAAAGTTGCGCAGGTGGAAGGTGGTGGCGAAGCGCCCGCCGGTCACCACCTCCAGCTCAAACTTCACCGCGCGCGCCGCGCCGCCTGTGAAGCGGTCAATGCCGACGCCGTCGCGTTGCTGGGGCTTCGGCGGCTCAACGACGTAGGCATCCGCCGTCGCCAATCGCCCGGCGAACCACGTCGAACCGAATAGGCGGCAGATTGGGCACGAGTCACGGTAGACAATCTCATTCGTTTCGGCGGCGCGGCCTTTGGGATCAATTTCGCCTTTGTCCTTTCGCCTCTCGAACACGTGGCCGCAAAAGGCGGCTTCGCCGCTGCTGGCAAACGGGTCGCAGACGAGGGCCGGCTCGTGGGATTGGGTGGGCCGCAGGGTGCGGGCGATGCGCTCCGCGTGGCTGCGCAGCACCCCCTTCAGGCTGCTGCCCGGCAGGTACACCTCCGGCTGATTGTTCCACCACGTCCGCACAAATGCCATATCAGGCCCGGTGAGGTTCGCCACTCCCGACCGGATGAGGATAGGGCCATCCGGCGCGATGTGCAGATCAATCACGCATTCGTTGACCAGTTGCTTGAGCATCGTGACCTCCTAGAGCGCGGCGACGTGGGTGGTGATGAACTCATCAACCCCCAATTCCTGCATCTTCCCTGTGGCAAAATACTCGCGGCGCTGTTTCGGATTGGCGAAATCAATCCCGGTGATTTCCAGGTCTTTCAGGTAACAGCGGCCCAACCCGCGCGACCTTATCCCGCCGATGGGGACCATCCCCGACATGAACTCTCGCAGACCGATGGCGACGAGCGCGAGGTCCCGCGCGCGCGGATTCTCCAGACCCATGCCGAAGCGGAACACCGTTTGGGCCGGGATCACTTCAAAGTCAAATTTGATCTGCTCGCGCGCCCGTTCACTGTCCCGGTCAATGCCCACGCCGTCCCTGATTTGAGCGGCCTCGTGCCATTCGCCCTCTACTGGCAAATCGTGGAAGAATACGACCGAGGCCAGATGCACCGACCCGAATGTTTTGCACGTCTCACACAGATGCTCCTCGAGCAGTGTCAACAGGCTGTCTTCCGTCACCACGTGCCCCAGCCAGTCGGCGTGGCCCAGCTTCTCCAGCGCCGTGCGGGCCTTGTCACCCCGTAATTCCCGGCCAATGCTCTGGCTGATCTCGCGGTAAGCCTCGCCCAGATTTTTGTCCGTCGAGACGCAGCCAGGCGCGCCCTCCCTCAACTGGCAACTCTTGAGCCCCAGAGTCGGCATCAGGCGTTCCACGGCGGCCCGAAATGCGCCCTTAAGCGACGAGCCAGGGATGAAGGGCTGCCCGACCACGTCGCGCACGACGGGGCTATCCGTAACCGTGGAAGTCTCGCGCCCTCCGCCGATGTGCAGAGCCGTGTCCATCACCAACCGGCCTGTAATATGATAGCGGGCGCGCAGCTGCGCGCGGTTCAGATCACTCATGGCTGGGCCTCCTGTTCTTGATCGGTTTGCGTAATTTGAGTCCGGTAGGGTTCAGGCGCAAATCGCTGGATATTTTCTACAACTCGCCGGGTTAAATCACGCCGCTGCTCCACGAGATATTGCCAGATGGGTTCATAGTTGTAAGCTTCCGTCCAACTCACCACTGATGCTACGTCCATCGGATCGAGACGCTGATCAATCTCAGGCGAGCGATTCCTCAGGCGGTCCGCAAGTAATTCCATCAGACGCCGGCGCGAAGGCTCGTCTATAACTGAGACGAGCGCTTTCCACATGCCGGTGACTCTGTCCGGTGGAATGGAGAGCATTCTGTTGTTTCTTTCTGATGCTTCTTCGGGTGAGGCCTCGGAGACGTCTGGCGCCGCCTCCATTGGCGCATAAAACAGATTGCTCAATAATATCCGGCCGAGAGGCTCTCGCTGTCCTTCAACTAACCAGCCAACCAATACATTCATCCAGTTCTCTTCGCAGCTCTGGCAAAAACGATTGTCCTGCAAACACTCAGCGACCACTGTGCATTTCTGAAGATACATCTCGTCAATCGGACGCTCTAACAGCCAATGTATCTTCTCATAGTACGCCCACGCATCTTGCGCACTGATCTCAGTCTCCAGGCCATGCGCGCATTCATTGCGCTTGTTTGCGAGCTCGAGCAATTGTCCTTCGTCCCACAGTTTCTTGGGAAACAGGTGCAACTTGTTAAGGGTTTTGATCAACAACTTGCCATCGGCTTTCCTCGCTGGGTCCCTAGGGATTGTCCCATCATCGTTACGATAGAAGCGCTCGAAAACCTGCCACCCGGCTTCTCCTCGGCGCTCAATCGCCAGACGCATGACTCGGCTCGCTGCGTTCCAAATCGCAACGATCGCCCCGCGATAGGCCCCGGCTGCGAAGCTGCGCGCCGCTT
>DAOTXG010000174.1:0-16476 GCA_034435515.1 Anaerolineales bacterium | reverse complement strand
GGGTCAGGCTGAGTTGATTGTCGGAGGTGTTCACGAGGGAGATTATATAGCAGGGGGGCGGGGGGGTAAAAGGCCAAATCCCAAATCCAAAAATCCAAATCCCAGATGGTATAATCCTTTCTGAGCAGGAGATTGCGATGCCGTCCCCATTTCCTGGAATGGATCCGTATCTCGAAGGCCACTTGTGGCCGGATGTTCATCACCGGCTGGCGACCGAAATCAGCCGCCAGCTGACGCCGCGCCTCAAACCGCGTTATGTGGCGCGGCTCGATATTTACGTGGTCGAAGATATGGAACCGGAGGCCGAGGTCGGCATCATGTACCCGGATGTGGAAGTGATGACGACGGGCGCAACGGCCCCCCTCCCGGCTCAAAGTAGTGTTTCAACGGCAGGGGAAATCCTGGAGGCCCCCATCACCATTGCAATTGCCCCGCCTGAATTTCGGGTGGCCGTGGTCGAAGTGCGCGACACGGCCAGCAACGCCTTGGTGACCAGCATCGAAATCCTCTCGCCCATCAACAAGCGTGAGCCGGGGCTAACCGCCTACCGCGTCAAGCGCGAGCGTCTGCGCAAAGCGGACGTTCACGTCCTGGAGTTGGATTTGCTGCGCCGGGGAAAACGGATGCTTGCTCACCGCCGTTTGGCCGACACACCGTATCGTGTAACACTCATCCGCGCGGGAGCGGATAAGGCACAAGTGTGGCCTCTGCGATTGCAAGACCGATTGCCGACCGTGCCTGTGCCATTGCGCCCGCCGGACGCCGATGTGCCGTTGGAATTGGGACTGGCCCTGAACGCGATTTACGACGAAGCGGCTTACGAGCTCTCGGTGGATTATCGCCGCGAACCGCCGCCCCCGCCGCTCTCAACGGAAGAGACTGAGTGGCTGAAGACGTTGCTGCAAGCCTAGCCGGGCCGCGCGCCCGGTTTTCGTTTTTCCCCGGATGGTATAATCCTCTCACGATGAGACAGATGCCAACAACTCTGGTGACGACTGACTATCGCCTTGAGCGCCGTCAGCGGGCGGAGGCGATTATCGCCAAATTGCGGGGCGGACTGGCGGCGGCGCTGGCGCATTTTCCTGTGGCGCTGGCGTATCTTCACGGCTCAGTGGCGCGCGGTTGCCCGCTGCTGACGAGCGATGTGGATCTGGCGGTGGTGCTGGCGGAGCCGTTGCCGTCCGCGGTAGAGCGGCTGAAGCTGGAGTTCCAGATTCAAGCCGCCGTGGAAGAAGCGTGCAGCGTCAAGAACGTGGACGCGCGCGTTATCAATCACGCCCCTATTCTAGCGCAGGGCGAAATTGTGCAGGAGGGCGTATGTCTGTATGCCCGCGACAAAGCGCGGCGAGTAGAGTTTGAGTCGCTGACACGCCGGAAGTATTTTGACTATCGCCCCACGGCGAGGCGGATGCAGCGCGCTTTCCTGGACCGTGTGCGCCGAAAGGGGTTGAAGCGTGGTTAAGCCTGAGAAAGTGATTTCCATCCTGAATAACCTGCGCGGCTACCGCGAAAAACTGGCGAAGTTGGCTGCCTTTTCAGAGGAGGAATTTCTTCACGACTTTACCAAGATTGAAAGTGCGAAACATCTCCTGCAGGTTTCCATTGAGTCGTGCCTGGACATTGCGCATCATATTGTAGCCGACGGTGGCTACCGCACTCCCGAGGACAGTTACGACGCTTTCGTGGTTCTCAACGAGGAAAAGATTTTGCCCGACGATTTCATGCCTACGTTGCGAGAGATGGTGAGTTTTCGCAATCGCGTCGTGCATCTGTACTGGGATGTGGATGACGAAGTGGTTTATCGCATTGTGCAAAACAATCTCAACGACTTCGACCGTTTTGCTGCCCTGATCGCAGACTACCTTGAACGCCGCGAGAAAGACGAGGAAGAGTAGCAGTTGACAAGCCGGGCCGCGCGCCCGGTTTCTGTTTCAGACGCGAAGGGTTGACGAATCGGCGAGCGAGGCTTACAGTAAAATCGTGCCCGCCAAAGATGTCTATCACGACGCGGTTTGCAATGCGCTGGTCAAGGATGGCTGGACGATTACGCACGACAGGAGGTGATTGAGCAATGGATAGATTAGCCGAGTTCCGCGCCGCGGTGAAGAAGGTCATTAGCGAATATGCCCAATATAAGCCGTCCATTGGCGAAATTGAGGTTGAGACCGTGTTCGATGAAGCCAGCGACCATTACGAGATGCTCTACATTGGCTGGGAAGGTCGGAAGCGGGTGCACGGGACGGTGATTCACATTGACATTCGCGGCGACAAAATCTGGATTCATCACGACGGAACGTCAACGGGCGTGGCCGAAGACCTGGCGGCGCTGGGCATCCCCCGCGATCACATTGTGTTGGGGTGGCACACGCCGGAACTGCGAAAGCATACAGCGTATGCGGCAGGCTGAAGATTGGCCTATGTGAAGGAGAGTGCGCCATGAGCGATGACGCTTCTCAAATGGCGGTGATCAATCTGGCCGACCTTGAAAACCTGATCCGGCGCGTGGTGCGCGAGGAGTTGATCCGATTGCTGCGCACGCCCGTCCGCGAGATTTTGGAAGACTGGGAACAGGAAGGCGCCGATGACCCGGCCGAAGATGCCTTACTGTTGGGCGAAGCGCTGGCCAGACTGCAAGCCTACGCAAACAAACCCGAGGCAAGGCTGAGTTGGGAAGAATTCGAGGCCGAGCTTGACCGGGCGGAGTCTGCCGGGGAGTTACCGAATTGAGGTGCCGCCGCCTGTCCAGGATGGAACCGGGCCGCGCGCCCGGTTTTCATTTTCCCCGCTCTAAGCCAAAGGAGTTGCTTCGGCGCTGACGCGCCTCAGCATGACATGGGCTAATGCCCCCAATGTTATAATCCCCTCTGCACTACTGCTGACTGTTCACTGTTGACTAATGTCTCTAATCATCGGCACCCACCTCGCCAAATCCTTCGGCGCGGAGGATATCTTCGCGGGCGTGAGCGTGGCGATTCCACACGGGGCGCGGATCGCGCTCGTAGGCTCGAACGGCTCGGGCAAGACGACGCTGCTGCGCCTCCTCGCCGGGCTGGAAGAGCCGTCGCAGGGCGAGGTATACCGCGCTAAGGGGGTGCGCGTCGGTTATCTGCCGCAGGAGGCCGCGCTGTATTCGGAAGGGACGCTGTGGGAGGAGATGCTCACGGCGTTCGTGGATTTATGCGCGCGCGAGGCGGAGTTGAACCAGCTGGAGGCCGCGATGGCCGACCCGGCGCAGTTTGATGCGGTGATGGAGAAGTACGGGCCGCTCCAGCACCAGTTTGAACTGGACGGCGGGTACGAGTACGAGAACAAAATCAAGCAGGTGCTCACCGGCCTGAACTTTGAGCCGGACGATTACCACAAGCGGGTCGAGATTCTTTCGGGCGGGCAGAAGACGCGCGCGCTGCTGGGGCGGCTGCTGCTCGAAAGCCCCGACCTGCTGATCTTGGACGAGCCGACCAACCACCTGGACATCCACGCGGTCGAGTGGCTGGAGAACTGGATCGGCGAGTGGGGCGGGGCGGCGGTCGTCGTCTCGCACGACCGCTATTTCCTCGACCAGACGGTGGACGTGGTGTGGGAGATGCTGTTTGGGCGGCTCGAAGAGTATCGCGGCAATTACTCGGCGTATTTGACTCAACGGGCCGAGCGGCGCGCGCGGCGGCTGGCCGAGTATCAGGCCCAGCAGGAGCACGTTGTCAAAGAGCAGGAGTACATCCGCCGCAACATCGCGGGGCAGAACACGAAGCAGGCGCAGGGACGGCGGCGGCGGTTGGAGCGTCTGCTGGCGGGGCCGAAGGCGCAGACAGGCCGGAGCGCGCAGGTGCATGGCCGCGTGGACGAGCGGGCCTTCCGACCGCAGGAGGCGCAGACGATCAAACTTAGAATAGAAACCGACCTGCGCTCCGGCGACCGGGTGGTCGAGACGAAGGATCTCGCCGTGGGCTACCCGGACGATGGCAAGGTGCTGTTCCGCGCGCCCGACTTGCTGTTGTGGCGCGAGGAGTGCGCCGCGCTCGTCGGGCCGAACGGCGCGGGGAAGACGACCTTCCTGAAAACCCTGTTGGGCGAAATCGCGCCGCTGGAGGGCAGCGTGAGGCTGGGCAGCAGCCTCAAGGTCGGCTACTTCGCGCAGGCCCACGAGAGGCTGAACCCAGAGAACACCGTGCTGGACGAAGTGCGTCTGACGCGCGAGCTGCCCCTCGGCCAGGCGCGCGATTACCTGGCGAGGTTCCTGTTCACGGGCGACGACGTGTTCAAGAAAGTCGCCGTGCTTTCGGGCGGGGAGCGCGGGCGGCTGGCGCTGGCGAAACTCGCGCTCGAAGGCGCGAACCTGCTCCTGCTCGACGAGCCGACCAACCACCTGGACATCCCCTCGCAGGAAATCCTCGAAGCCGTGCTGGCCGATTTTCCGGGGACGATCCTACTCGTCTCGCACGACCGCTATTTGATTGACGCGCTGGCGACGCAGGTGTGGTCGGTCGAGGGCGGGACGCTGGAAGTGTTTAAGGGTTCCTGGAGTGAGTATATTGAGTGGCGGGAGACGAGAGAGAAATCCCAAATCCTTGCAGATCCTCGAAGCGGAGCGAAGGGGACAAATCCCAAATCCCAAGCGCCAAATCCCAAGAAAAAAGAGGCAGGGACAAGCAATCAGCAATCAGCAATCAAAAATCCGAAATTGCTTGAGCGGAAGCGTGCGGCCCGGTTGTCAGAACTGGAGAACAGCATCGCCGCGCTGGAAAGGCGCATGGCGGAATTGACGGCGGATCTGGAGGCGGCTGGCGCGGATATTGCACGGGTAAAGGCGTTGGGCGAGGAGTACGCTCAGGTCGAGGCCGAACTCGCGGCCAGAATGGAGGCATGGGCGGCCCTCGCCGAGTAGGGCCAGTTGCCAACTGGCCTGGAGTAGGGCAAGTTGCTAACTTGCCCCACCTTTGGAGATGGCCGCCAAAATCCGCCGCATACCCCCCTGGCCCGCTCAATATCCCCCGCTCGTACCGCCGGAATGGCGGGCGGCGTTGGCGGAGTGGGCCGGGTTCCTGGCACTTTTGTGGGAGCATTTCTGCTATAATTTTCGCACCCGTGAGCCGATCTCGCGGGCAAGTTTTTCTGCTCGGGCACGCCCCAAATTTATGACTTCCGCTCCCAATAACCCGCCGCGCTTTCAGCGCCCTCAACGCGGCCCGGCGCTGCCCAGCTGGATGATGGGCGCGCTGGTGGGCGTCTTTGTCATCGCCACCGCGCTGTCCGGCTACCTGGTCTTTGCCAGCGTCCGCGATTTTGTCGCCGACTGGCGCCTGACCAGCGTTGAACCCACGCCGGTCGGCGCGGCGCACTCGGGCACGAACAACGGCCAAGCGAATAGCAGCAACCCCTCCGGGAGCGTCATCCCGCAGAAATGGGCCGGCGCCGAGCGGGTCACCGTCCTGGTGATGGGAATTGACCGCCGCCTGATTGACGTGGACCGGGCCTACCGCACCGACACCATGCTGTTGGTCTCGGTGGACCCGGTGGCGAAGACGGCGGTGATCCTGTCCATCCCGCGCGACCTGTGGGTGGAAGTGCCTGGCTACGGCGTGAACAAGATCAACACGGCGAACTTCACCGGCGATTCCTTCGACTACCCCGGCGGCGGCCCGGCCCTCGCGGTCAAGACGATTGAATACAATCTCGGCATCAACGTGGACTATTACGTGCGGCTCGACTTCACCGCCTTCGAGACGTTTGTGGACACCATTGGCGGGATTGACGTGGACGTGCCGGAGGCCATCGCCGACCCGGAATACCCGGACGGCGCGAACGGCTACGAACCATTCTACCTGGCGGCGGGGCCGCAGCACCTGAACGGACACGACGCGCTGCGCTACGCGCGCACCCGGCACACCAGCCAGGGAGACATTGACCGCGCACACCGCCAGCAGCAGGTGATCTTGGCCGTGCGCGACAAGGTGTTGAGCCTGAACATGCTGCCGACGCTGATCGCCAAAGCGCCCGTGCTTTACCAGACGCTCAACGCCAACATCACCACGGACCTGACGCTGGAGCAGATCGTCTCGCTGGCGCTGCTCGGGCAGGACATCCCCAAAGAGAACATCCAGTCGGTCGTGATTGATTACCAGTACGTGACCGAGGGCACGACGCCGGACAACCAGCAAGTGCTCATCCCGCTGCGCGACAAAATCCGCGAACTGCGCGACCGCCTGTTCACGACGACCGCCGTCTTGCCCCAGCCGGCCGCAGGCGACGTCCAGGCGCTGATCGCCGCCGAGGGTGCGAAAGTCGTCGTCCTCAACGGCGCGGGCGTGCAGGGCCTGGCGCAGGCCACCGCCGGGTGGCTGCAGGGGCAAGGGGTGAACGTGGTCGCGTTCGACACCGCCGACCGCTCGGACTACGCCAACTCGGTCATCGTCGTGTACACCGGCAAGCCGTACACGACCGTGTGGCTGCAAAAGACCTTCCGCGTCGCCAATGTCGTCAGCGGCGACGACCCCGCCAGCCCGGTGGACGTGAGGATCATCCTCGGCGCCGACTGGCGCGTGCCGGAGGAGACGCCATGAAGGTTGGTCAACGGATGAAACGGATAGTGCGCGAAAGCCAACGTCATTTCACCGTAAACTCAAATTTCACCACCTCAGTTTTCTTGCCATCCTGCGCTGTGGCTTGAATGTACAGGGCGTGATCGCCCGGCGTCAGGCCGGTGACCTGAATGGGCATGAATGGCCCGCCGGCGAGCGTCTCGTTCAGCGCCTCGTTGTCCAGGCTGTAGTTGTAGGTGTAGAGCTCGACGCCGGTCGCACCGACGATGCCGATATTGAAAAGGCCCGGGATGGTGTTCGTCGAGAAATCTTTGGGCAGCTGCTGGAAGTTGATCGCGATCGGGTCTATGCGGAATGGCTTGCTGTAAACCTGGCTGGACACGCCGTTGGCGTCTACGTACTGCATGTAAAACGTGTGCTCACCTAGAGCAACGGGGATCGGCCCGAAGGCGGTGTTGACGAAGCCCGCCGCGTTCTTGCCGCTGTCGGTCTTGGGCTCGGGGTCGTCAATGCTGAACAAAAGTTGCCTCGCGTTGAACGCTTCGGGCAAGACGATGATGAACTGCACGCCGTTGTAGTAATAATAAATCTGGATGTCCACCGCGCCGAAAGCCGCGCCTGCGCCGGCCATCGCCGCCAGGTTCCTGCGCGCCGCCTCCAGGTGCTTTTCGGCCAGCGACTTGTCAATGTAATAGCGGCTGAAGAGCTGCTGTTCCTCCAGCGTGAGCAGCGTGGTGTAGGCCTCCGACTGTTTCTTGAGCACGTCGCCGGTGACCGTCTCCGCGATGGCCTGCGTGTATTCTTCGCCCAACTCAAAAAAGACCGGCCCGAATTGCGGCGCGCGGGCCGCCAGCGCCGTCAACCGCTCCAGCCGTTCGCCGCGCGTATCCAACAGCCGGGCGAAAGTCAGTTCGAGGGCGAGGCTGTCCGGGCGGGCGTTGAGTTGGGCGCGGATGGTCTCCCGCGCGCGGGCGATGCCTTCCGTGGCTTTCAGCAGCGCGGTGTATTCCTCGTAGGGGTCCACGTACTCCAGATTGAACGTAAAGTAGCCCTCGTAAGCCTTGAGCGCGTTCACCGTGTCGCCGCGCAGTTGATAGAGCCGGGCGTTGCTGTACCATTCCTGCGGGGTCTGGGGGTTTTGCGCGATATTGCCGCCTCCCGCCTGCAGCGCGGCGAAAGCCGACTGAATGTCGGCGAAGCCCTGCGCTTGCGCGGTGGCGGCGGCGGCGACCTGGGTCGCGGTCTCTCCGGTCGTCTCCTTGATTTCGGTCACGTCTTCCTGCAGGTTGAGCAGTTGGGCCTGGACGGTGGCGATGGGCGCGACGTTCTCCGCCAGATAACCGTTATCCGGCCCGACCGCAAAAACCACCGACCAGAAACCGAAGATGACGGTGGAGGCGGACGAGATGAGGAGCGCGCCGGACACGGGCGAATCCCAGGCTAGTGCGCCCTGCCTCCGCCGCAGCGCCAGGAATCCAAACAGCGTGATAATCGCGAAGACGAGCGAGAGGCCCGCGATCCACGGGGCGAAGTTGCCCAGCGGAGCGATGATGTCGCCGATGAATCCGCCGACGGCGCCAATAACGCCGACCGGCCCGGCGGCGCGGGTGAGGGCTTTGCGAAGTTGTTCCATATTGAAGAACCTCCGAAATAAGGTTTTTGCCGCGAATTACGCGAATTGGCGCGAATTTTTCGTGGAATTCGTGGCGAAAGAAAAACGCCCGTTCTTCTGTATGGGCTGTCAGGCTGGCTGAGGCGCCGCCAGTTTCATCTTCAGAAAGACCCAGGGGGCCAGGTACAGCATCCAGAGAATGGTGAGCGCGTAGCGCAGGTAGCGGAGGGCCATGGCCAGCAGGAACGGCTCGGTCGGGAAGACCAGCGCCAGCCCGCGCCAGACGACGAGGACGCCGATAAGCCCGACGACGAACCGCGCGATGCGCTTGCCCAACGCGCCCCCGGCGTCGAAACGCGCCCGGCGTGAGGCCAGGGCGAGGCCGGCGCCTAAGCCAAAGATCGTGCCGGCCGAGGTGACTTCGCCTTCGACATTGCGAGGGTTATAGGCGTCTTCGGCTGCCTCAGCCGAAACGGCCGCTCGCGCGACCTGCCCCCATTCGGAGGGGTCAGGGGTCGGGGCGATCAGCGCCAAAGTCCCGGCCGCCAGCCCGAGATAGACGAGTGAGACGGCGAAGGCCAGCCCGATTTGCCGCCATAAATCGAGTCGTTGCAACCACGCGCGGGCAGGCGCTTCCCAGCGAAGGAAAGCCCACAACAACGCCCCGCCGAAAATCCAGCCGCCGAGCAAATTGTTGACGAAATGCACGCCGAGATACAGGCGCGAAAGCGAGATCAGGGCAATGAGCGCGAGCGCGGCCGCCCACGCCCAGCGCTGCTTCAACTGCGCGGCGAGAAACCCCCACACTGAGACTCCATTCATCGCGTGGCCGGAGGGCAGGCCGTAACTCGGTTCGGCGCTGAGCGCCTGGACGCGAGGGTCAACCCAGTAAGGACGCGGCGAGTGGAAGGCGAGCTTCAATAGATTGCTAAGCGAATTCGAGGCGAGCAAGACAATCGCCAGCCGCGCCCCGACCGCGGAGTTCACGCACCAGTAGAGCAAGGGCAGGATGAACAGAAAAAACTCCTCATTGCCGAGGAACGTGAAGAACCTCATGACGCCCGTCAGCCCGGGTAGGGCCTGCAAGGCGAGAATGACGTTGAGATCGGATTGCACGAGCGCGTCCATATGACCTCCTGGAGTGATGAGTAACGAGTAAGGAGTGACAACCAGCCCCATCACTCCACGGCGGCGGGCGCCGATTCTACAGTCACTTCCGCAGTGTGCGCGTCCCTCCGCGGCGCGAGCCACCAGACGAGCGGGAGGGTCGCCGCGATCAGCCCCAGGCTGACTTGAAACGGCAGCGCCGGCGCGATCTTGTACAGAAAGCCGGCGGCAAAGGGCGCGAACGTCAGCGTTACTGCGGTGACGGTTTCCGTCAGCCCAAAGGCCAGGCCAAGTTCTGAAGAGCCTACGACGCGCCCGACTTGCGCAGTCGCCATGCCGCGCGCCAGGTTCCAACTCCCCTGGAAGAAGAACGCCAGGCCGAGCCACCCCAGGCTGCCGGTGGACAGCAGCAGGGTCAGGTAGAGCATCGCCAGCGCCTGGGCGATCATGAATCCTCGGCGCGGGATGCGCTGGCCCAGCAACACGTTCAAAGTGACAGTCCCCAGCGAGGCCGCCGTCCCCAGCAGGCCCACCGCTTCCAGGTCGAAGTGGAGCGCCTCGACGACGAAGTTAGGCGCGAAGGGGATGCCCAATTGCAGGGCGCTCAGCGCGGCGAACATCAGCGCCAGAAATCCCAGGAAACGCCGGTTGTCGAACAGCGGCCCGTAGCGCGTGTGCCCTGCCTCCGGGTGCGAGAGCGGCTGCGCTTTGAGCGGCAGGACCGCCAGCGTCGAAAGCACGAAAGCGAAGACAGCCAGGCCAAAGACTGGGCGCAGCCCGAACTGCCGCGCGACCAGCCCGCCGAAAGCGGGCGAGACCAGGCTGCCTCCCCAGAAGCTCGCCGACACCAACGTGAGCGCCCTTTGGATGCTTTGTCCGCCGCGCGCCTCGGCGACGTAGGCGTTGATCGGCGCGAGGACGAAGCCAGTAAACATATAGGCGACCAGGCCGACGACGAAGACCTGCAAGGTGGTCGCGAGGAACATCAGCAGCGCGGCGACGACGCCCAGCGCCCAGCCGGCAATCAGCAATTGTTTGCGCCCGAAGCGGTCGGCCAGATAGCCCGCCGGGATGTGGGTGATCCCGGCCGCCGCCGCCGCGAGCGCGAGGATCGCGCCGATCTCGACCGGGTCCGCGCCGAGTTCTTTCAGGTAGAGCGGGCGGAAGTAAAGGGACAACCCCTCGCCCACGCCCCACAGGAACAGCGAAGCCATCAGCCAACGGTTGTCCCGGCTCATGCGGCCTCCGGGCCGGAGTGGGCGCGGACGAAGGCGTTGATCCGGGCGAAGAGCTGACCGCGCTCGGCTTCCTCGGTGATGACGTGGCTGCTCCGCTCCAGCCAGAACATCGCTTTGTCGGCGCTGCCGAGGTGTTCGTGGATGTACAGCATATTCTCCGGCGGGACGCCGGTATCGCTGCGCGAATGGGCGAGCAGAACCGGGACGGCGACGTGGGGAAAGAGCGCCGCCGTGTCGCGCAGCAGTTCGCGCAGCTGCGGGATGGCGCGGACGGGATACTCCGGGTAGGAGACGTGCGCCGCGTGGGTGACGGGGTCCGTGGGCGTGGCTTCGCCTTTGGGCACGTAGGGGACCAGGTAACTCAACTGCTCGGCGTATTCGGCGCGCCAGTCCATGCTGTCGTAGAGCGGCTGGCTGGGCGTGCTCATCGCCACCACCCCGGCCACCGGGTAGAGCGCGCCAAGCCGCAGCGCCAGTGTGCCGCCCATCGAAAGGCCCATCGGGAAGATCTGCCGGCACTGGTCGCGCAGGAGATAGTAGCCGTCCAGCGCGCTGGTGAACCAGTCGCGCCAGTGGGAGCGGAACATATCTTCAGGGGTCGTGCCGTGGTGCGTCAGGCGCACGCCGAGGACGGTCAACCCTTCGGCGGCGAGGGCCTCGCCCAGCAGGCGCATTTCTTTTGGCGCACCCGTGAAGCCGTGGATGAGCAGCGCCCCCACCGGGCCGCCGCGATAGAAGAATGGCTCTGCGCCGGGGATTAGATCAGTCATGGGAGTTCTCAGGTGATTGCTTCATCAAAGCTTATTAGAACGCAGATGACGCTGATGGGCGCTGATTGTCGCTGACCCTTGCACCGCCCGCAAGGGCAGGTGTGATTCAAGAAAAAATCAGCGCGACACTTGCACCTGCGCGCAAGTGCAGGTGTCAGCGTGTTTTCAGCACGCTTCGCGTCAGCGTTCCCCATCGCTCGGCCTGAGCAGTTACCCAATCACTTGCAAATCGCGTGGGTAGGTGCTCAGGCTCTCACAGCCGTCCGCCGTGATCACCACGTCGTCCTCAATCCTCACGCCGCCCTTGCCGGGGAGGTAAATGCCCGGCTCGATGGTGAAGGTCATCCCGGGGGCGAGCGGCGTTTCATTCTTGCCGTGCATCGAGGGTTCCTCGTGGCCTTCCAGGCCCAGCCCGTGCCCCACGCGATGCGTGAAATACTCGCCATAACCGCCATCGGCAATCACCTGGCGCGCGGCGGCGTCAACGCTCGCGCACGTCACGCCGGGGCGGGCGGCGGCTTTGGCGGCGGCGTTCGCCTCCTGGACCAACCGGTGAATTTTCTTGAGTTCGGGGTCAACTTCACCAAGCGCGAAAGTCCGCGTGAGGTCGGAGATGTAACCGCGCGTGGCCGCGCCCCAGTCGAGCGTCACCAGGTCGCCGTTTTGCAGCGTCCGGTCGGTCACCATGGCGTGGGGCAGGGCGCTGTTCGGCCCGGAGGCGACAATCGGTGCGAAGGGCAGGTCGGCGTCCGACCCCGCGCGCAGGGTCTGCACGACGAGTTCGGCGGCGACCTCGCGCTCGGTCATCCCCACTTTGATCCTGGGCAGCGTCGCCGCCAGCGCCTTCTCGGCGATGAGCACTGCCTCGCGCATGGCTTTGATCTCGTCGGCGTCCTTCGCCATGCGGAGCGAGGCGAAGACGTCGTCAGCCGGCTCGACCGCGACGCCAGCCATAGCCTCGGCGATGTAATCGGCCTCCATCACGCGCATGCGGCGGGCCTCGACGCCTAACCTGGCTTTGCCCATTTTCAAAGCCTGCGCGGCCTGCAGAAAAGCGCCCGCCGGGCCGTCGGCGTCGGCGTAGACGAAGGGCTGGATGGGATACGGCGCGCCGGTCTTGATCTTCGACTCTTCCAGCGTTCCGGCGACGATGACCGGGTCGGCGGCGGCAGGAAAGAAGCCAACCGTCGGGCGCTCGCTGAGGTGAAACGACAGGCCGGTGAGGTAATACAGGTTCGGCCCGGCGATGGCGGCGACGCCGTCGAGGCCGGCTTTTGTCAGCGCGGCGCGGAGACGTTGGAGGCGGTTGAGATACATGCGAGGCTCCTGAGGGTGAGTCAACGGATGGAACGGATGAAGGGATTCAGACCCTAAGGGTCTCGGAGACCCTTAGGGTCTGAGCGGAACTTATCCCTGGATTATAGCGCGAAACTTTACGAGGGCGAGTGCGTAGCATATAATCAGCACATCACGAAATCGTAGTAACGACTTCAGTCGTCAGGTTGAGTGTGGGGCGGGCGTCTGACCCGCTCCACGAAATGGAGGTTAACGATGAACAGGATCATGAGCTTCCTCGCCGGCACGCTTTGCGGCGCGGTCGTGGGATCGGTGGCCGCGCTGCTGCTGGCCCCGGCCTCGGGCAAGGAGCTGCAGGCCCAGGCCCGCGAGCGGTTCGACAATTTAGTCGAAGACGCCCGCCGCGCCGCCGAGGCCCGCCGGGCGCAGCTGGAGGCGCAGCTCAACGCGCTCAAGTCGCCGCGCAAAGCAGAAGTCACTCAGCAGTAGGCAAGAAATAGTAAGGAGTAACGGAGTAAGGAGTAAGCACTGTTCACTGCTTGCTCCTTACTTCTTACTCCTTACAACCGTCGTGTCGTCCGGGCGGGCGAGGGGAAGACGCACGGTGAACTTCGTGCCCAGCCCGACGACGCGCTCCACCTTCAGGCTGCCTCCGTGCGCCTCGACGATTTCTTTGGTGATCGTCAGCCCTAGGCCCAGGCCCCCGCGTTTCGCCCGGGATTTGTCCACCTGGTAGAACCGCTCGAAGATGCGGGGGAGGTCTTCGGGCGGGATGCCGCTCCCCGTATCTTTCACCATGATCTCGACCCCGTCCAGGGCCGGCGAGGCCGCGAGCGTCACCGCGCCCCCGGCGGGCGTGTGCTTCACGGCGTTGATCCGGCTGTTTATCACACGGCTGTCAAGCGCCATGCGAATTAGCATAAGTTACAAGCGGCTTATTTTTCGGGCGACCGATAGAGAAAGCCCCAATCAGACCTGGCGCAATACTTGGTCAATCTGGTCGAGGCCCACCCATAAACAGTGATAATCTTGGGCCGCTCGCCGCGCTTCGTCGGTGAAGCCGGTGCGAGAGAAGAACGCGTAAGTGACTTTCCATTTGTGCGCTGGCGTTGGAACGACTCGTTGAGCACGCTCCAGGAAATCAACCACCCCGCCTCTGCCGATTGGCTCGGCCAGCCATTTGCACTCGCCCAACAGGATGGCATGAGCAGCCTCGTTAATGGCCATCACATCAATTTGCGGCTTGCCGGCTCCCCAGAACGAGCCCACGCGCCGGGGCACAAACGGCAGGCGCCCGGCATCCCCCTCGCGCAATACCCATTCTCGGCTCAACTCTTCAAAAATATGCGTGCCGACAAATTCCTGCAAGTGCTGGCGGATGTTCTGCCAGACCTGCTCAGTAAGACCGCGCTCCAGATTGGTGCGCGCCGGGGCGAGGAAGCGATAGTAGAAGCGAATATAGTGGTCGCCAATCCGATACCGCCCCTGCTTACTACGGTCAGGACGGCTTTCCGTCGCCGGCACCTCGCGCGTGACAATGCCGAGATGTTGCAGGACGCTCAGGTATTTGCTGACACTCGAGGCTTGTAAATCGGCCATCTTGGCAATCTCCGTGCTCCGGGTATACCCTGCAGCAATTGCCTCGACGACGGCAATGTAATTGCGCGGCTCGCCCAACTGGTCGCGGAGTAACGCCCCGGCATCATCCATCATCATGTTGGAAGACAGCAACTGCCGGATGTTGACATCTGCAGTGCGGGACGGGTCGAGCAGCTCCAGATACTGGGGCACGCCGCCAACACAGGCATATACCTTGGCCCGGTCGGTGGCGGAGTAGGTGGGAAAGAAGTCAGCCAGAACGCCAAAAGGCAGAGGTTGCAGGTGCAAGCTGCTCGTCGCACGATTATAGAGCGGCGACCGGTAGGCCAAAATCTCCCGCTCAATCATTCCCCCATGCGAACCGATTAGAATCAGGAGGACATTGCTGCGCTTCAGGCGGTGATCCCAGACCCGTTGCAGGACGCTTGTCAGGGCCGGGTCTGCTTCAATGAGATAAGTGAATTCGTCCAGCACGACCACCAATCGCTCGGCCTGAGTCAACCGGGCGATTTCGGCCAGGGCCATTTCCCACGAGCTATAGGTGAAGTCATCCGATACAGATTGGTCGGGATTAAGATAGCTTTGGATGGCACGAGAGAAAGACCGCAGTTGCGCTCCGGGTGAAGTGCGGTCAGCGGTCCAGAATAAGGCGCGGCGCTTGCGAATTTTCAGCCAGTGCGCAATGAGAACAGTCTTCCCGACGCGCCGGCGGCCATAGAGGACGAACATCTGCCCACTGGAGCGCGCATAGACCTCGTCGAGCAGAGCGAGTTCGTGCCCGCGGTTATAGAAGGCCATAATGTATCTCCAAAGAATAATACTCCAGAGATACATTTTATACCTGTCAGGTCGCCTGTCAACCTATGGTTGACGGCGCTGATCACTGACCTTGAGAAAAAAGATCAATCGCCACTTTCTGGAATTGTCGGTGACGAACTGGTCGGCTTGAAGCGGAGGCAGCGGGCAAACCAGCCGAGAAGACAACAAACTTGGCGCAATGGCGATGATTTACTTGGTCAACACTTTTACTCTTTCAGGCGGCGCCTCCGGTCGGCCTCGGCGTAGATGATGTCCGCCGCGCGCCGGAGCGCGTCGAGGGGGGAGGCGCGGCTGGAAGAAGACTGCTTTACCAGATGATGGTCACGTTGCCCGCGCCCGCTATGCTCAGATCGCGGTTGAGCACCGGCGCGCCTGCTTCCAGCGCGGTGGCGGCAGTGACCTTGTTATTATACGCCTCTTTGCAGAAAGACCTTCGGGGTCTCCAAGACGCGAAACCGCCTTGCCTTGCCTACCTCCCCCTCTCGGTCTATACTTTCGCACGAGAGTCGTTCCCCAACATTGCTGGTTTCTTCAGGAGTCGTCCGATGCCCGACGAGCGCGCGAAACGCCTCGACCAACTGCGCCAGGCCTATGAGAGCGGTAACCTCGACGAGGATACCTACCGCGCCTTTGTGGCTATGCTGGATGCGCAACCCCCCGTCGCCAGTACGGGGTCCGGCGCAGCGGCAGCCGACGGTGGTGTGGCCGCCGGGCAGAGCGGGGTTGCGGTCGGCGGTAACGTGGGCCGCGATGTGACTGTGATCGGCACACAAATTGTCGAGCAGAAGCAGACACCCAGTCCCAAAGCCCTCTCCCTCCCCGAAGCCCTCCGTCACTACCTGGACAACCTCATCGCCGCGCACCAGCACCTGCGCCTGCAGGCCATCCGCACCGACCAGCCGCTGGGCGTGAGCCTGGAGAAGGTGTACATCTCGCTGACCGCGATTGACCAGCGGCGTCGTGACGAAAAAGCCAAAGAGCGCCCGGATGAACTGGGCCGCGTAGACATTCGCACACTCTCCATCCCCACCGCGCTCGGGCGTTACCGCCGCCTGGTCATCATCGGCGACCCGGGCAGCGGCAAGACCACCTTGCTGGCGTATCTTGGCCTCACGTACGCCCGCACGCTTCGCGATGGCGTGACGCTGGTTCAAAAGCGGCTCGGCCTCCAAGAGACGGATTGTCTCCCCATTCTCCTGCCCCTGCGCGATTTTGGTCGCCACCTGAAACTGGAGCACCCCGACCCTGGCCAAGACGGCCCGGCGTTGCTGCTCAATTACCTGCGGCAGTACTACGCCGCTCAGAACATCGTTGTGCCCGAAGATCTCTTTTCTCGAGCACTGGAAGCCAACAAAGCCGTGCTGCTGTGGGACGGGCTGGACGAGGTCGCCGACCCGGCCCTGCGCCAGCGCGTGGCGCGACTGATCGAGAAGTTCGTCGTGCGCTATCCGGGCAACCGCTACGTGGTCACCAGCCGCGTGGTCGGGTACGAGGGCGCG